>JAGPHL010000061.1:3522-13063 GCA_018055515.1 Anaerolineae bacterium | reverse complement strand
GGGCTTTGGCCGGGGGTGGTGATGGCCATCTCGGCCTCACGCGCGGCCAGGGTCGTCCCGCTGTCGGTAATGCAGACGGTGGGGATACCTTTAGCGTTCGCCAGTTTGACCGCGTGACCGGTGTCAATGCCGGGGGTGCCAAAGACCAGCGCCAGCAGCACATCACCAGCCTGCATTTCGTTAGTGGCCTTGGCGACTTCCACCATGCTGGGGGCGAAGTGGAAGACGGGAATCCCCAACGGGGCGAGGCTTTCCGCCAGATACCGGGCGATGTCATAGCTGGGGAATTCCCCGACGATCCAGATACGTTCTGCGTCCTGGAGCATCTTCAACGCCTGGGCCAGATGAGGGGCCTCGGTGGTCGCAAACTGTTCCAGGTCCTGGGCTTTGGTAGCAAAGAGCGCCTGCACGAGATCCTCTTCGTTGCCTGCCTCAACGGCCTTGTGGTAGGTCTGCGCGATCTCCCCGCGCACGTAGGCCTTGATTTCCCTGGAGAGCTCCCGGAACCCGCTATAGCCGATTTCCTGTGAGAAACGTACGACGGTCGCCGGATCAATCCCGACGCGCCGGGACAGTTCTGTCGCCGTCAGGAAGGCAACATCAAGGGTTTGGTTGAGGATGAAATCTGCCAGGCGGCGAAATCCAGGGGTCAAATTAGCATAATGCTCTTCAATCCGTTCTTGAAACATGGTAGTCTCCTTTCCTTAATACTGAATGCGTTGATGCTGTAAGGCCGAATCAGCTGTCAAACTTTCGTCTGAGGGAGGATTGCTTCGTAAGCGGGAGTGTGGGTGCGCAGCTCCAGGATTTCGCTGAGATACTCGTTGTAGGCGGCGAAGGACTCGGCTGTCTTGGCCGCCGTGGTGCCCGCCAGCGCTTCCCAAATCAGCGCGATGACCGCGAGCGCGGCGCCGGTATTCGGGATACCGGTCTCGCCGGTGGTGGGAACAAGGACGACCAGTTCGGCTTCGTGGGCCGGCGCGCAGAGGGTGTTGTCGGCGATCGTGATCGTGTGCACGCCTTTCTCGCGCGCCATCCGCACCAGATATCCGGAATCAATGTCCGGCGCGCTGATGGCCAGCACCAGCAGCGCGTCTCCCGCCTCCATCTTGCTGAGGGCCGTGGCAACGCTGAGCATATCCGGCGCAAACGCCTGGGCCTGGATGTCGGCGACTTGCAACATCCGTGCCAGGAACTGTGCGATGGCTTGTTGAGGGCCTTCCCCTGTGATCCAGATGTGCGGCGCCTGTTTGAGGACCCGGAGCGCTTCACCGAGTTTGGGTGTCTCGGTCATGGAAAAATCTGCGAGGTTTTGGCGTGTGCTGTCCAGAAGCTGGTGCACCAGCGCCTCTTCACTTTCGGCCTCGACGCTTTTGCGGTAGGTAGTCGTCACCTGATCGCGCACGTAATGTTTGATCTCGTGTGAGAGCTCGCGATACCCGCTATAGCCGATCTCCTGCGCAAAGCGGACGACGGTGGCCGGATCCACTCCTACACGGCGGGAGATTTCGGTGACGGTGAGGAAGGCCGCGTCGAGTGTGTGGTCCATGATGAAATCGGCCAATTTGCGAAAACCCGGTGTCAAACTATCGTAATACTGTCGAATTTGCTCTTGAAACATGGTTGAAATCTCCTTACTTTGATTTGCTGACGGTGACAATGCTGGAACGATATCCTTACGGTCACAAAATAGGAGGACGATTTGCCCGGCTCAGTATCTGAGACCAAATGGCAAGGGCCAGGCCCGGGTCAGCGTGTCCCTGCTGACGCAACTCTACCAGCTGTTGGAGATACTTTTGCCGTAATTCTTCCTGCTGTTGAAGGCTTTCCTTTCGCTGTTGGCTGATCATGTTGGCAATGGCTGCCAGCACTGCAGCGATGAGCGCCAGACCTGACATAGCGGAGGGCGCGCCGAGAGCAAAAGCGAGGGTCAATTGCGCCTCTCTGGCTGCAGCCTGCATCCCATTGCTGCTGATGCAGAGGGTGCGCCCGCCTTTGGCCTGCCCCAGACGCAAAACGTGGCTCAGATTGAGTTGTGGGCCTTCATGGCCTAAGGCTAACAGCGCATCCCCTGCCTGGACCTGTTCCAGGTACATCGCCATGTCTATCAGGTTAGATTCAAACGCTTCCGCCGCCAATCCGAGATTTTGCAGTTCTTGCGCGAACGCCCGTCCCAAATGTATCGCCGAGCCTTCTGCGGTGATCCAGACAGCAGGAACTGCGTTGAGCGTCGCGCCGATTTCTTCCAGCAGCCGCAAGTCTGCAGGGGAAAGGTATTGGAGCGGTTGGTAGATTCCTTGGAGCTGGGCTGCCAAACGCTGTTCTTCCGTTGCCTCTGATGCCTTTGAGTCCATGTCCGGCAGCTGGCGCGGCGCGGTGATGTGTTCGTGAATGTACTGTTTGATCTCCTGGGAAAGTTCGCGATAGCCCGTATAGCCCAGTTCTTGCGCAAACCGCACGACGGTCGCCGGATCAACTTCCAGTCGTTGCGCGAGCTCGGTGGCCGTGAGGAGCGCTGCCTCGAGAGTGTGGTTCAGGATGAAATCGGCCAGCCGGCGGAATCCCGGGGAGAACTGCGCGTAGCCGTTTCTGATGCGGTCTTTAAACATTTGAATCCCTTGTTAATGTTTGCATGTGCGTTACAACTGGTATTAACCAGTTACCAGGCTCAGTTTTTGAATACACATATTATATCATGCCCAATCAGAAACGCAAGAGTCAAATGTCATTCCACCCAAAACTTGAATCTGTCTCTGGGCTTCATGGAGCGGTATTTGTTGAATTGTGGGATATTGCGCTGGGCCGGCGGAATGGCGTTTGATTGCTGCCGGGTTTCGGCTACAATCGAGGGGCGGCCATGCCCGGCGCTGACGTGTCAGGCGTGACTTTATCCTTCCCTGGTCGGTTCAACGAGGATATCCATGCGTGCGTTGATACGATTTTTGAGTGGCTGTTGTCTGCTGGTGACGCTGGTGGCGTGCAGCGGGGATCGCACGCCGGCCGAAGTGACGCCGAAACCTGCGGTCGTGGTGGCGCAATGGGCGCTCGCCGCCGAGGCGAGCTCGCGCTACGCTTCCCCGGATTGGAGCCCGGCGCGGGCGACGGGGGCACCGGACGTGCAGATGTGCGCCGACGATCCGCGCGCCTGGGCCTCGGCGCGGGGCAATGGCCTGGAGTGGTTGCAGCTGCGTTTCGAGAAGCCGGTCTACGCTACGGAAGTCCGCGTCTTTCAGACCCTGGGGCCGGGCGCTATCGCGCGCGTGCATCTGATTGATGTGGCCGGCGGGCAAAATCTGGTGTGGGAAGGGACGGATACTTCTCTGATCTGTCCGGCGGTATTCACGGCCTCATTCCCGCGCACCGACTACCTCGTCGTGGGGGTGCGCCTCGAGCTGGATGAATCGCGCACCGGCTTTTGGAATCAGATTGACGCGGTCGAGCTGGTCGGCATTCTGCCGTGAGGGGGCTATTTCCCCAGCAGCCGACGCCGCAGCACTTCGGGGATGGCGCCGCCGCGTTCCAGAATGCGCAGCGCTTCCGCCGGGGGCAGGGGAGGCAAGGGCGGCGCTGTGAGAGGGGCTTCTGCGGGAGGGGCCGGCGGTTCACCCCCCCCTTGACTCAGCCAGAGCAGCACCTCGCCCGGTTCATCGGTGATCTGCAATCCCGGCAGCGGCGTCACGGAGGGGGGCGTCGGCGTGAGCCATAGCGTCCGCGTCGCCGGGAGGGAGCCGATCGGGGCGGTGGCACTGACCCACAAAAGCAGCTCCGCCGCGCCGAGCTCTACTTGCAGCAGGGAGGCGTCCCATTTGGCGTTGGCGGTCGCGTCGGGATGCAGCGGGCTGACCAGCAACAGGCGTCCCTCCGCCAGAAAGCGCTGTTCTTGAGGGCTGAGCTCGAGCGTTTCGAGTCCCTGCCGCACAAAGAGGAGCGCCTCCCCTTCGGAATCGGCGAGCTCGCCGAGCAGGAGCGTGGCCTGTGCGGCGCCCCGCGTCGCGGCGGGCAACATCCCCTCGCCGAGCAGCTGGCTCAACGCCTCCTGTAACAGGGCGGCCGCGGCGTCGTCGAGGGGGGCGGGGGGCACGACCAGGAGCGGGCGGGCCAGGAGGCGGGGGTCGCCGCGATAGAACAACAGCGCCGGGCGCAACTTCGCCTCGAGTTGCAGCAATCTGGAGGGATAGAGCGGCTCATTCCACCGAATCGCGGCGACGGACTCGAGCCTCTCCGGGGGGCGCAGGGCGGCGATCTCCGCGTCGGAAAACCCTGCGGCGAGAGCGCTTTCCGGCAGGGCGGCCAGCGCCGCTTCCAGCGTGATCCCCTGCGTGCGCCAGGTCTCCAGCAGGCTTTTGGCGCGCGCGGTGGTGAGCCCCTCCTTGTAAAGGAGCCAATACCAGAGTTGGGTTTCGCGGTCGACAGCGTTCACGGCGTGCTCGCAGGCTCTTTTTCGAGGATGAGGGTGACCGGTCCGTCATTGACGAGCTCGACTTCCATGTGAGCGCCGAAAATGCCGGTCTCCACGGGCAATTGCAGCTCGCGCAGCGCCTCCCGTAGGGCCTCGCAGTATTGCGCGACCAGAGGTTCGGCGATTTCCGGCGGCGCGGCCTGGGTGAAGGAAGGACGAAAGCCGCGACGAATGTCCCCGTGCAGGGTGAATTGGGAGATCACCAACACGCCGCCCTGGATGTCCTGCACCGACAGATTCATCTTCCCCTCAGCATCGGAAAAAATGCGCAGGTTGGCGGTCTTGTGCGCCAGCCAGCGAGCCTCCTTTTCCGTATCCCCTGCGGCGATGCCGAGCAGGACCAGCAATCCCGGCCCGATGGCGCCGACGCGGTGGCCTTCCACGGTGACCGAAGCGCGAGTGACCCGTTGAATGACGGCACGCATCGTTATCTCCCGGCGGCGACGACCGAGGCGATGGCCTGTCCCCCGTCGTGGGTGAGGCTCACGGCCCATTCGGTGAGCTGTTGTGAGCGGGCCAACGTTTCGGCATAGCCATTCAAGACGATGATGGGGCGTCCGCTGGGGGTGTTGAGGATTTCGACTTCATGCCAGCGGATGCCTACCGGCGACAACAACCTCAAGCCCACTCCCAGGGTTTTGGCGACGGCTTCTTTGGCCGCGAAGTGCGCCGCCACCTCTGCCGGTTCTCGCCGAAGGTGCGACAGCTCCCTGGGGGTGAAGATGCGCTCCAAAAACCGTTCGCCGTGCCGTTCGAGGACGCGCGCCATCCGGCGAATTTCGACGACGTCAATGCCATTGGCCAACATTTGCCCCTCGACTTCAGGCCCGCGGCGGCCCCGAGACACCCAGCGCAAAGGCGGCGGGATTGAGCCAGCGCTGGGCGACGCTTTGGATGTCCGCTGCGGTGATCGCGGAGATGCGCTCTTCGTAGCGCAGCAGATAATCCAATCCCAACTCGAAGCGCTCGATGTAGGTAAGGTTGCCGGCGACGCCCTCGTTCGTCTCCAGGCGCAGCGGCAGGCTGCCGATGAGGTAGGCCTGGTTGTCCGCGAGTTCAGCGGCAGGGACGGGTTCCTCGCGCAGGCGCTGAACTTCGTCCAGGATGAGGGCGATGGCTTTCTCGACATGAGCGGGATGCACGCCGGCGATGGCCTGCCAGGGCCCCGGTCCGATGGCGCTATCGAGGCTGCTGTAGACGTAGTAGGCGAGGCCATTCTGCGAACGCACTTGCTCGCCGAGCCGTCCCATCATCCCAAAGACGCCAAGGAGCGTGTTCGCGAGCTGGCAGGCGAGGAAATCCGGCGCGCGTCGCTCCGGTCCGGGCCAGCCGAGCACCAGGTCGGCCTGCGTTTTTTCCGGCAAGGGGATGTATTGCTCGCGGCGCGTGGTCAACGGCGGCACTGCGGGCAGTGGCGGGCGCGGGGGACGGACGCCTTCCCAATCCCCAAAGGCATTTTGAACGGCGGTGAGGGCGGCCTCTACCTTGATGGCGCCGACGATGGTGATGACCATCCCCTGCGGCTTGATGTAGCGCTCGTGGAAGTCGCGCAGGTCGTCGCGGCGCAGGCGCTCCACACTCTCCAGGGTACCGCTGACCTGGCGATGGTAGGGATGCGCAGCGGGATAGGCGAGTTCGTGAAAAGCGCGGGATGCGCGGGAGCGGGTGTCGAATTCTTGTTCGCGCAGGGCGCTGAGCAGCTCGGCGCGCGCGCGTTCGACTTGCTCTGGCGCGAAGGTGGGATTTCGCATCACGTCGCTGCAGATGTCCAGCAGCAGCGGCAGCTGCTCCGCCAGTCCCTTGGCGCCGAAGGCGGTGCTGTGCACCCCGGCGGAAAAGCCAAAGGTCGCGCCGACGGACTCCACTTCCTCATACAGCTGCTCGAAGGGGCGGCGATGGGTGCCGCGTTCCATGACGTCTACGGCCAGACTGGCGAGGCCTTCCTGGTCTGGGGGGTCGTCTTCCGATCCGGCGATCAGATAGCCGTCAAGGACCACGGACGGGCTGGCAAAGTTCTCGCGGGCCAGGACGGTGATGCCGTTGGGCAGAGTCTGTCGCAGCACATCGTCGGGGCCGGGTAACGCAACCTTGTTTCGGCGCATACAATCTCCTCAGGAAATGCGTAATGCGTGATGCGTAATGCGTAAGTGATCTTCTCAGAAAATGGCTCACGGATTGACACAGATGCCACGGATCAGAAATTAAAATCTGCTCAATTCGCTTAATCTGCTGACTAAATTTTCGTTTGCGATGATGTGCCGCAGGCTCGTGACAATTTCTCAGAAAATAGAAACTGTGCCCACGTGTCCACGTGCCTACGTTCGCACGTGTCCACGTTGTTTTGCGTCCCCAGCGGTCAATCTTGGGTGAGGTAGTGCCCGACGGTCATGTTTTGGGGGCGCAGGTAGGCATCGGCGACGCGCAGGACATCCTCAGCCGTGACCGCTTCCAGCCGCTCAAGGTAGTGCAGGAACCAGCTCGTGTCGGCGAAAATCTCGCTGAATCCCAGCCAGAAGGCCTGATTGGTGATGCTTTCGCTGGAAAACGCGAAGAGCGCTCGCGCCTGGCGTATGGCCTTGGCCAGCTCTTCGGCGGTGATGGGTTCACGACGGAGGAGTTCCAGTTCAGCGCGGAGGGCGTCTTCGACTTCCGCCGGCGTGTGGTCGGGGAGAACCGTGGCGCTGATGCGGTACAGGCCGGGGTCCACGGTGGGAATCAGGCTGGCGTTGACCTCCGCGGCGAGGTCGCGGGCCACAACGGCGCGATAGAGCCGGCTGGTGTAGTTGGTGAGGCTGCCGCTTCCGACCAGCGAGCTGGCGCCGCCCGCCAGGACCGTGCTCAAAACCGTGAGCGCGTGCAGATCGGGATGGGTGGCTTGCGGCGTGTGAAAAGCCAGGGCCAGGTAATCCGTGCCGGCGTTCCCTTCGACGATTACCCGGCGTTCCCCGCGCTGCGGCGGTTCCTGCGCGGTGACGTGCGGCAGAGGTTCCCGCGGCGGGATCTTGTCGAAGGCCCTCTCGATCATGCGCAGCATTTCCCCCGCATTGAAGTCCCCGGCGGCGGCGAGGATGGCGTTGTTGGGGGCGTAGTAGGTGCGGTAATGCGCGTAGAGGTCGTCGCGGGTCAGCGTTTGCAGATCGCACAGGTGCCCGATCGTGTCGTGGCCGTAGGGGTGAACCCGAAAGGCGGCTCCCGTCAGCTCCTCATCCAGCAGGAAGGTGGGATCGTTCTCGTTGCCCTGGCGCTCGCTGATGACGACCGTCCGCTCAGCGGCGACCTCGTCGGCGTCGAAGAGGGCGTTGGTCATGCGGTCGGCTTCGATGTCGAGGGCGAGGTAGGCCTTGGCCGAAGGCAGCGTCTCAAAGTAAGTGGTGAAGTCGTACCAGGTCATGCCGTTGAGATAGCCGCCTTCCCGCGCGATGGCCTGATCGAGCTTTTGCCGGGGCCAACGAGCGGTCCCCTTGAACAGCATGTGTTCCACCCAGTGGGAGATGCCGGTGATCCCCAGGTGTTCGTTGCGGCTGCCGACGCGATACCAGATCCAGACACTGGTCACCGGCGCGCTGTGCGTTTCGCGCAGCACGACCGTCAGACCGTTTTCCAGCGTGGTTTTGAGCAAATTCACGGATGCCTCCCGGAGGCGCGCGAGCGCCGGATGGCTGGCCTGCGCCAGAAAGGGTTTTTAGCAGGCGCTTTCGCTCACGCCTTCCCCGTTGTAACCGCGTCCGATGCCCCGGTAGATGAACCCCAGGGCCGCCATCGTCTGCGGGTCGTAGATATTGCGTCCATCAATGAGCACCGGCGCGCATAGCGCGGTTTTGATCCGCGCCAGATCCAGGTGTTTGAACTCATTCCATTCGGTGACGAGGATGAGCGCGTCGGCGCCCTCGGCGAGCGTGTAAGGATCGGGCGTCATTTCCACGTCAGGGAGCAGAGCGCTGGCGCCGGGCATGGCGACGGGGTCATAGGCGCGGACTTTCGCCCCGGCGCGCAGAAGGCTGTGGACGATGTCTATCGAGGGGGCGTCGCGCATGTCATCGGTGTTGGGCTTGAAGGCGAGCCCCAGCAGGCCGATGACTTTGCCCTTCAAGTCCTCGGCGAAAATCTCGCGGAGCTTGCGGACCGGCGCCTGACGTTGATCGGCGTTGATGTCCATCACGGCATGGAGCAGATGGGGATGGCGTCCCTCGGTTTCGGCCATGTACGCCAGCGCTTTGACGTCCTTGGGGAAGCAGGAGCCGCCCCAGCCGATGCCCGCATCGAGGAAGAAACGCCCGATGCGTTTGTCGAGGCCCATGCCGGCGGCGACTTCCTTCACGTCGGCGCCCAGGGCCTCGCAGATATTGGCAATCTCGTTGATGAACGAGATCTTGGTCGCCAGGAAAGCGTTGGAGGCGTATTTGATCATCTCCGCCGTGCGCAGGTCGGTGATCATGATGGCGGAGCGCAGCGGCAGATGCAGCTGCGCCACTTTGGCGGCGGCGTCCTTGTTGGTGGAGCCCAGGACAGTGCGGTCGGGATTCATGAAGTCGCTGATGGCGCTGCCTTCACGCAGGAATTCCGGGCAGGAGACGACGGCGAATTCGGGCGCGTCGGGGCGACGGTTGTGGATGATTTCGGCGACCCAGTCGCCCGTGCCGACGGGGACGGTGGATTTGTTGACGATGATCAGCGGATGGTCCATCACATCGGCGATGGATTCGGCGGCCATGCGCACATAGCGCAGATCGGCCTGCCCGTCTACATCCGAGGGGGTGCCGACGGCGATGAAGACGAATTCCGCCTCCTGAATCGCTTCGGCATACGACGTGGTGAAGGACAGCCGTCCCGCTTTGACATTGCGCTCAACCAGCTCCTCAAGCCCGGGCTCGTAGATGGGCAAGATGTTCTGTTTGAGGTTGGCGATGCGTTCCGCGTTGATATCGAGGCAGATGACGTGGTTGCCCAGATCAGCAAAACAGGCCCCGCTGACCAATCCCACATAGCCGACGCCAATCACGGCAATGCTTTTCATGCATGAACTCCTTTACCTGTTGGGATACGAATGAAGATGATACCACGAATCAGCGAATCGGCGAGTCA
>JAGPHL010000061.1:0-3422 GCA_018055515.1 Anaerolineae bacterium | reverse complement strand
CTCATTCCTGCGGCGATGAGGAGGGCGACGGCGTCGCCGGCGCGAAAGTGCAACTCGGTCATTGAGGTGCGCCCCTTGCCGCTGTGATAGCCCCGCGCTTCCATCGCCAGCGCCAGCGCCTCGGCCCGTTGCAGGCTGTTGAGGAAAAGCGGCACGAGTAACGGCAGGGTCTGACGTACCCGTTGCAGGATGCCGGTCTTGCCCGTGCCCCATTCCGCGCCGCGAGAGGCCTGCGCCTTGGCGATGCGTTCAGCCTCCAGCGCCAGGAGCGGCAGAAAACGCAAGGTCACCTGCGCCATGAGGACGAGGTCCTGCGTGGGCAGGCCGAGGGCGGTGAAGGGTCGTAACAGCGCCTCGAGGCCGTGGACGAACTCCGAGGTGGAGATGATGGCTGATGTGAGGCTGATGAGCAAAATCAAGGCGATGAAACGCGCGATGATGGTGACGCCCGCCAGCACATCTTGCATCGAGATCTGCAGGGGTCCCAGGCTTACCAGCGCGGGGGCATCGGCGGCCTGCGGCCCGATCAACATCTGCAGCACGGCGAGGAATAAGATGAAGGGCAGCGGCGCGAGCAATCCGCGCAGGGCGTAGTTCAGCGGGACGCGGGCGATCAGCAGCGCCGCCAACGCGATCCCCAGGGCCAGGCCCAGCCCCTGGAGGTGCCGCGCCGCAGTGACGGCGATCAGCAGGCAGGCGCCGCTCAACAGTCGCGTGCGCGGGTCGAGCCGGTGCAGCGGCGAGCCTGTCGCCAGGTATTGGCCGATGGTGACGTAACGCTGAAACTCGAAGTCAGGCACGGGGGATGAGCTCCTCCAATTGAGCCGCGAGAGCTTCCGCGGTCAGCACGCCGGGCGAGAGAGGCCAGCCGCGCGCGCGCAGGGCGCTGGCAATTTCCGCAACGGCGGGCAGACCCAGCCCCAGCGTGCGCAATTGCCCTTCATGGGAAAAGACCTCCACTGCCGGACCGCTCAGGAGGCCACTGCCGTCTTCCATCACCGTCAGCGTCTCCGCCAGCCGCGCCAGGTCTTCCATGCGATGGGAGGAAGTCACCAACGTCATGCCGGCGCTGCGGAATGTCTGCAGATGCGTCAGCAGCTCGCGCCGGGAGAGGGGGTCGAGCCCGGCGGTCGGCTCGTCGAGCAGCAAAATGGCGGGCTGAAGCGCCAGGACCGCGGCCAGGGCCACTTTGCGGCGTTCCCCGCCGCTCAGCGCGAAGGTCAGGCGGTCCTTGAAGGCGTCAAAGTCGAGACCGACCAGCTCCATGGCCCACCGCACGCGCTCGCGCAGGGCCTGGCCCTCCAGCCCCTGCAGCCGTGGCCCGAAGGCGATTTCATCCCCGACGTACTGCTCGAAGATTTGCAGCTCCGGCATCTGGAATGCCAGCCCGGCGGTGCGACGGACGGCTCGCAGGTCCAGGCGCGGGTCGTTGAGGTCGAAGTCGCCGATGCGTACGCGGCCTTCCTGGGGACGCAGCAAGCCATTAAGATGCTGCAGCAGCGTGGATTTTCCTGAGCCTGTCGCGCCGAGCAAGCCATGCGCTCCGTGGTTGGGGACGCTCAGGGTCACATTGCGCAGCGCGCGGTGTTCGAGGGGCGTGCCCTTGAGGTAAACGTGGCCTAGCGCCTCGACCTCGATCAGCGCGGGGCCGACGGCGGGCGGTTCTGGCGGGGGCGGCGCCGGCATTGGGGTGACCCGATGCGGCAGCGCATCGAGGGCGCTGGTCAGCGCGGGGGCGGTGAGCAGATTCGGCGGCAGGGCCGGGAAGCTCTGGCGCAGGCGACGGCTCAGCAGCGCGATCGGGGGCAGCTCCAGGCTGAGCGCGTGCAGCGTGTCCTCGTCGGCGAAGACCTCCGTCGGCGCGCCATCGAGAGCGACGCGGCCGCGATCCATCACGATCACGCGCCCGGCATCGGTGGCCTCGTCCATGAAGTGCGTGATGGTGATGACGGTGACGCCTTCCGCGTGCAGCTGCGCCATCATCAGCCGGACGGTGCGCCGCCCGGCGGGGTCGAGCATCGCGGTGGCCTCATCGAAGACGATGCAGCGCGGTTGCATGGCGAGCACGCCGGCTAAGGCCGCGCGCTGCATCTGTCCTGCCGAGAGATGATGGGGCGGGCGCAGGCGCACTTCCCAGAGGCCGACCGTCTCCAGGGCCTGGCGCACTCGCGCGCGGATTTCATCGGGCGGCAAGCCCATGTTTTCGGGGCCGAAGGCGACATCCTCCTCGATAGTCGCGGCGATGATCTGATCATCGGGGCGCTGGAAGACCATGCCTACCGTCTGGCGGATGGCGAGGCGCTGTGTGCGTTCGCGGGTGTCCATCCCGGCGATGGAAACGGTCCCGGCAGTAGGGATCAGCAGGGCGTTGAGGTGGCGCGCGAGCGTGGACTTGCCGGAGCCGTTCGCCCCGACGATGGCGACATATTCGCCGGCTTCGATGCGGAGCGTGACGCCGTCGAGCGCGGGAGGCGTGTTGAGGTCAGGCGCGGCGTAAGTAAAACGCACGTCCTGAAATTCGATGAGCGCCGTCGTGCACCTCCTGCTCTCTGAAATGGATCGGCCCTGCAGGCCGCATTATAACCTTGGTGAGGGGGAGTGTCAAAGCGGCGCTTCGCAGTATAATAGCCGTGGCAAAGACGTGGGGACGTGAGAACGTGTGAAGGTGTGAAGGTGCGAACGTGCCCACGTGTGAAGGTGCCCACGTAAGTGCTTCGCTGACTCGCTTTCTCGCTGATTCGTTTTCTCGCTTTCTCGCTTTTTCGCTGATTCGCCTATTTTTTGAGGAGGTATTCAAATGCAGGAATCGCGTACGCGGAAAGTTGTGATTGCCGGTGTCCTGGGGGCGATAGCTGCTTTCCTCGGTTGGACACATTGGGGTTTCATCCCCTGGTTCAGCGGCGCTTCGCTGACGATCATGCACGTGCCGGTCATCATCGGCGCGGTGTTGGAAGGGCCGGTGGTGGGCGCCGCCGTGGGCCTGATTTTTGGCTTGTTCAGCATGTTGCAGGCGGCGATTGCGCCCTCGGGGCCGACCGATGTGTGGTTCACCAATCCAGCGCTCGCGGTGTTGCCCCGGCTCTTTATCGGCCCGGTGGCGTGGCTGGTGTGGCGCGCGTTGCAGCGCTGGCCGGCCGCCGGCCTGATCGGCGCAGGGATCGCCGGCAGCCTCACGAACACGGTGCTGGTCCTGGGCGTCATCGGTTTGTTGGGATACGTGCCCTGGGCGGCGTTGCCCCCGATCGTCCTGGCGAACGGCTTGCCGGAGGCTGCGGCTGCGGCGGTCATTACCCTGGTTGTGGTGGCCGCGTGGCGCCGCATTGAAATCGGCAAGCGTAAAGGCGCCAATCTCTAGCACAAAAATGTGAGTTGTAACCGGGCGCAGAGGTTGTGACGACTCTCTTCTCACTGCTCTCTATTTT
>JAGPHL010000281.1 GCA_018055515.1 Anaerolineae bacterium | reverse complement strand
ACGACCTGCAATGGGTGCGCGAGCTGAGCCTGCACAAGGGCGAGGAACAGGCCCTCCCCATGCCCGGGCACACGATCCATTTCGATCTCCCTGAAGAGCAGGGCCGGGTGGTGGATAAGACGCTCTACATCGTCAACCCCGACGAAGAGGTCAGCGTGCTTGCCAAAAGCATCCCCCGCGATGAGGCGCTCGCCTATGTCCAGCAACACATGACCGGCCTGGCGCGCGGTAAGACATTGCTGATCGGCTTCTTCAATCGCGGGCCGATGGGGGCGCAGGCGGCCATCCCCGCCATGGAGATCACCACCTCCGCCTATGTGATGCACTCGGCCAACATCCTCTACCGCAACGTCTACCAGCCATTCGATCGGGAAGCGGCCCGCGCGGGCGAGTTCTTCACCAACGTCCACAGCGAGGGGCCCAACCGCCCGGAGGATTTCCCCGCCATGCGCGTCTTCATGGACCGCAGCTGGCTGACGACGTATGCGCTGCTGTGCACCTACGCCGGCAACACGCTGTTGCTCAAGAAGGGCAACCATCGCTTTGCCGTGGATCTGGCGACCTACTACCGGCGGGGCCGCGAGCTCTCCGAGCACATGTTCATCACCGGGCTGACCGCTCCCGACGGACGGAAGACCTTCTTCGCCGGCGCGGCGCCTTCGGGCTGCGGCAAGACGACGACGGCGATGGTCGGCGATGACTTCATCGGCGACGACCTGGCGCAAATCTGGATCGCCGCCGACGGGACGCTGCGCGCGGTCAACCCCGAAAAGGGCATCTTTGGCATCATCCAGGACGTGAACGCCGAGGGCGACCCGCTGCTCATGCAGGCGCTGACTACCCCGGGCGTGGAGGTGATCTGGTCCAACGTGCTGATCACGCCAGAGGGTGAGCCGCGCTGGGTGGGCGACGGCAAACCGCTGCCCGCACGGGGCGTCAATTACACCGGCGAGTGGTGGCCCGGCAAGACCGATGCGACGGGCGCTCCCATCCCCATGTCCAACCCCAACGCGCGCTGTACCGTGGCCTGTCGCGCGATCGGCAACTACAACGAGACCATCGCCGAAGACCCCGCCGGCGTACCGATCAGAGTCATCACCTACAGCGGGCGCGACAGCGACACGATGCCGCCGGTTTGGGTGGCGAAGAACCCGGATCATGGCGTCGTCATCGGCGCCTCCATCCTCTCGGCTGCGACGGCGACGGAGGTAGGCGCGAAGGGCGTGCGTCGGCAACCGTGGGCCAACGAGCCGTTCATCCCCGGCCCCCTGGCCGAGTACATGGAAGCGCAATTCGCCTTCTTCAACTCGCCGCAGCTGCGGCCCAAGCCGGTGATGGCCGGACTCAACTATTTCCTCACGCACGGCGCGCGCGGCGGACAGGGCAACGCGCTCCTCGGCGAGAAGCGCGACGTCAAGGTCTGGCTCGGCTGGCTGGAACGCTACGCCAACGGCGAGGTGACGGGCATCGAAACCCCCATCGGCTACATCCCGCGCTACGCGGATTTGCGGGAGCTCTTCGCACAAATCGGCAAGGACTATCCCAAAGAGCTGTATGACAGGCAATTCGCCTTCTACGTGGATCACATCCTGGCGCGCATCGCCCTGCAAGAAGCGGCCTATCGCCAGGAGCCGGGCGTCCCGGAGACGCTGTTCCAGGTCTACGCCGAGCAGCGCGCCGGGCTGGAGGCGCTCAAAGCGCAATACGGGCCGATCGTGTCGGTGGAGCAGCTGGGTGGGTAAGCGAAGGTTGTGAACAAGGAACCGGCATGAACATTTTGGGGGTCAACTGGGGCGCACACGACAGCGCTGCGGCGCTGGTCCAGGACGATCGGGTAATCGCCGCAGCCGAAGAGGAGCGCTTCAACCGCATCAAACACGCGCCCTACGCCTATCCCCTCCGCGCGGCGCACTATTGCCTGCGCGAGGCCGGCTTGCGCGTGGAGGACCTCGACGAGATCGCTTTCAGCTTCCGCCCCACCCTGCAGTTAGGCGCCTCAATCGCGCACACCGTCCGTTTCTTCCCGCGCGGCGCCTTCACCACCCTCGCCGAGCTCGTGCGCCGCATCTGGTACGCCGGCAGCGCTTCCTACTCCGAATATTTTTTGCATCTGACCCATCAGACGCAGCGTTTCTGGATTCCCCATCACACAGCGCACGCCGCCAGCGCCTACTTCGCCGCCCCCTTCGACCAGGCCGCGATCCTCGTCATTGACGGCATGGGCGAATGGCCCGTGACGACCGCTTTCCGCGCGCGCGGGCCCCGGCTCGAACGCCTGCGGCAAGTCAGCTACCCGCATTCCATCGGCTTCCTCTACTCCGCCTTCACCGAATACCTGGGCTTCGAGCCTTTCGACGCCGAATACAAGGTCATGGGACTGGCCGCCTATGGCGATCCCAGCCGCTATCGGCAGCAGCTGCGGGAGATCGTCCAGCTGCAAGCGGACGGCCGCTACCGCCTGGACCTGTCGTATTTCAACTTCCAGTACGATTACGGGCGCTCGACCTGGTACAACCCCCGGCGCATGACCGAGACCTTCGGCCCGCCGTGGCCCCGCGAGGAATTGCCCGACCAGCGCTGCGCCGACATCGCCGCGGCGCTACAAGAGCGCACCGAGGAGGTGATCTTTCACCTCGCCGATTGGCTGCACGCGGCGACGGGCATGGACGACCTGTGTCTCGCCGGGGGCGTGGCGCTCAACAGCGTCGCCAACGGCAAGCTGCTGCGCCGGGGCCCCTTCCGCCGCATCTACATCCAGGGCGCGGCCAACGACGCCGGCTGCGCGCTTGGCACAGCGCTCTACCGCGCGCACGCCGTTCACGGGCGGCCTTGGGAGGAATTGCGCCATCTCTTCTACGGACCGGGCTACACGACCGCCGAGGTCGAAACCGCCCTGAAAGCCACGCACATGCCGTATCGCCGCATCGAGGACCCGGCGGA
>JAGPHL010000280.1 GCA_018055515.1 Anaerolineae bacterium | reverse complement strand
AAGGAGCCCCATGATGACCGATTCCTATCTGAGCCGCGAGATTCAGGAGCAGCCGGCAGTGTTGCGGGCTGTGCTGGAGCGCGAGTCGGAGGCGGTGCACGCCCTGGCGGCGGCGATTCGTCAACGGGCGCCGCGCTATAGCGTCCTGGCGGCGCGGGGCAGTTCCGACAATGCCGCGCGTTACGGGCAATACCTTTTCGGCGCGTTCAACGGCATCACCGCGGCTCTGGCGACCCCGTCGCTTTTCACGCTCTACCGACGTCCGCCCTCCCTCGCGGAGGCGCTGGTCATCGGCGTCTCGCAATCGGGGCAATCGCCCGACATCGTCTCGGTGCTGGCTGAAGGGCAGCGCCAGGGAGCCCTGACGGTCGCCCTCACCAACGGGCTGGATTCCCCCCTGGCGCACGCGGCGGATTACACGCTGGGATTGCAGACGGGCCCTGAGCACAGCGTTGCCGCGACGAAGACCTACACGAGCTCGCTGCTGCTGCTGGCGCTGCTCAGCGCTGCCTGGGCCGGCGATGGGGAACGGCTCACGGCGTTGGAACAGGTTCCCCTGTGGGCCGCCGCAGTGCTGGAGGATCTGCCGCGCGTGTTGCGCCTCGCCGAGCGCTACCGCTACATGGAGGCCTGCGTGACCATGGGACGGGGCTTCAACTATGCGACCGCCTTCGAGCTCGCGCTCAAGCTCAAAGAGCTCACCTACATCATGGCCGAGCCGTATTCCTCGGCGGATTTCCAACATGGGCCGGTGGCCATCGTGGAGCAGGGATTCCCGGTGCTGGCGGTGCTGCCGGAGGGCGAGGCCGCGCCGGACATGCTGGCGTTCCTCCAGGGATTGCAGGAGCGCGCGCCGGAGCTGGTGGTGATTTCACCGCTGCAGGAAGCGTTGTCCCTGGCGCAGACGCCTCTACCCCTGCCGGCGGGCATCCCCGAATGGCTCTCGCCGATTGTGGCCGTGTTGCCAGGGCAGATGTTGGCCCTGGGGTTGACGCTGGCGAAGGGCTACGATCCCGATCATCCGCGCGGGCTGCGAAAGGTGACGCTGACGCATTGAGGCGGGGGATGGGTAATGCGTAATGCGCAATGCGTAATCCGTGGGAACTTTCTCACGGATTACGTTTTTCGGCATCTTCGTGTTTTGATTTTTATTCGGTTGTTGGTCATCCGTCATCGGTCATTCTGCCCCCACCACGGGGCGCTGAGCACGTCCTCACGCGGCTGCAAAACTTCCACCGCACCTTCTTCCAGCCACAGCGCGGCCGGCCTGCCGGCGAGGTTGTAGTTGGAGGCCATGCTGAGCTGGTACGCGCCCGCGACCGGCAAGGCCAGCAAATCGCCGCGCGCTACGGCGGGCAGCTCCGCACCCTGGATCAGAAAATCCCCTGACTCGCAGAATTTCCCCACGAGGGTGACCCGTTCGACGGCGGGAGCGTCCATCCGCTCCGGCAGGACGGCGAGATAGCGCGCGCCGTAGAGCGCCGGGCGGGGGTTATCCGCCATACCGCCATCCACGGCGACCCAGCGCGTCCCATCGCTGCCGGTTTTGCACGCGCCGACGGTGTAGAGCGCCACGCCAGCCCGCGCCGCCAGCCAGCGCCCCGGCTCCAGCACCAGTCGCGGCAGGGGTCGTCCCTCACGGGTGCATTCGGCTTGCACCGCCGCGGCGACGCTCTCGACCCACGCCGTCACCGGCACGGTCGGATCGTCCGGCGTGTAGCGGACGTGCCATCCGCCGCCGGGGCTGAATTCCGTGGGCCAGAAATCCGCGTCCCGCGCGAGGGCGTACAGCCGCCGGATGGCTTCCACGTAGGGGGCGAGCTCATGGATCTGCGAGCCGAGATGCGTGTGCAGCCCCACGAGCTCCAGATGCGGGCTGGCTTGGGCGCGGCGGAGCGCCTCAGTGGCCTGACCGTCGGCCAGCGGCAGCCCAAACTTGGTATGTTCGTGGCCGGTTTGGCGATAGGCGTGCGTCTCCACCGCCACCCCCGGCGTGACCCGCAGCCAGATCCGCGCGCGGCGACCCTGCGCCGCGGCCAGCGTCTCCAGGAAGGCCAGCTCCTCCAGGCTATCCACGACGATGGCCTGGATTCCGGCCTCCAACGCGGCGGTCAGTTCGGCGGCGGACTTGTTGTTGCCATGCAGGTGGATTTTCTCCGGCGGGAAGCCGGCCTGCAGGGCGACGCGCAGTTCGCCCAGGCTGACGACGTCCACGCCGGCTCCCAGCGCGGCGATTTTGCGGGCAAAACGAGGGGCGAAATAGGCTTTCGCGGCGTAGGTGATTTCCGTGGGACCGGGGTACGCGGCGGCCAGCGCCTGTCGCAGCTCGTCGAGTTGCTGGCGCACCGTCGCGCCGTCGTAGAGGTAGAGCGGCGTGCCCCACTCACGGGCCAGGTCGCCGAGATCGCGCCCCGCGATGGCAAGCCGGCCGCCGGAACACGTCGTCGTGATAGGGAATATCTCGAGGCTCATGGGAGATACCGGGTCAGACGGCGCTGCACGTCTTCCGCAAAACGGGAGATGGCGCCCTGCACATAGGCGGCGATATCGAGCGTGGGGTCGGCGACGAGCGGCGTGAGATCCATGGCGAAGACCATGCCGGTGGCGATGTCGGTGGCGTGCGAGGCGTAGTAGGTGGCGTTGGCGCGCCTTCGTCCCAGCGTGGCCAGGTCATAGCGTTTGCCGCCGCAGATCTGCGAATCGAAGACGCCTAACAGCGCGGCCTGGAGGCTCTCGCGCGCCGAGCAGTCGAAGGCGACCTTTTCCTCGTCCAACAGCCAATCCAGCGCGCGCCAGACCTCGCAGCCATAGACGGCGGCGGGACGCGCTTCGGGGGGCAGCTGGCGCAGCGCGGCGAGCGTCTTCAAGGCGACGGCGACGTGTGTGTCGTGTTTATCCGCCAGGTTGTGCGTGTAGACGACCTGCGGGCGTGTGGCGAGCAGGATTTGCTCCAGGTCGG
>JAGPHL010000279.1 GCA_018055515.1 Anaerolineae bacterium | reverse complement strand
GCGGCGCTGGCGGTGGGTTTGATGGAGGAGCTCATCGCTTTGGGCGGACGGAAGTTCGTGGCCTGCGGCGGGGCGGGGGTGCTGAACCGCGATATCGCTGCGGGACATGTGATCATCCCCCAGAGCGCCGTGCGCGATGAGGGGACTTCGTATCACTATCTGCCGCCCTCGCGTGAAGTGGAGGGCGATCCTGCCGCGATTGCCACGCTCGAACGGGTGCTGCAGCGGCATGACGTGCCCTACATCGCCGGCAAAACGTGGACGACCGATGGTTTCTACCGCGAGACGCCGGATAAGGTGGCGCGGCGTCGCGCTGAAGGTTGTCTCACGGTGGAGATGGAGACTGCGGCGTTCTTCGCTCTCGCGCAGTTTCGGGGCGTGAGGTTTGCGCAGCTGCTCTATGGCGGCGATGATGTGAGCGGCGCGGACTGGGATCACCGGGATTGGGAGAAGCGCACTTCCGTCCGCGAGCGGCTGTTCTGGCTGGCAGTGGAGGCGTGTTTGGAGCTCGGGTGAACGCGGGAAGGTCTGAACGTGTGAACGTGGACACGTGGACACGTGAGCACGGATTTTATTTTCTGAGATCACTTACGCATCACGCATTACGTATTTTTTTTGAAGGAGGAGCGATGGCTAAGGAACATGCATCACCGGGGGGGGCTTTAGGAGAGGACTGGCTGGCTCTCATCATCGGCCTGGTCCTCGCGGCGCTGGTCTGGATCGGCGTCATTGTCAAAATTCCCTGGCCAGTCTTCGGCTGGTTCAAGTGAGGGGAGGCGAGCCATGAGCAAGAAGCGCGCTCAGAGCACCCTTTCAAACGCGGCGAGCACGCCGCCCGTCGGTAAATCCCCGCTGGCGGAGAACGCCTCGAAACAGACGTCGAAACAGCCCGCTCCGCCCAGGCCGCAACTCTGGCAGATTCTGGTCGGCCTGGCGCTGGTGTTGGCGCTGGCGATCCTGGTCGCGGAGCTGGATGCTGGCATCGCGGCCTGGTTCAAGGGGCGCGGCGTGGGGAAAAATCCCCTGGAGTATCCCCTCACGGCGGTGGTGGTGGGCCTGCTGGCGAATTTCATCTTGCACCGCACCCACACCTACGCGCAAGTCAAGCCCGGAATCCGCACGGAACTCTTTCTCAAAATCGGGTTGGTGTTGCTAGGCGCGCGCATCAGCCTGGGCGAGATCATGAGCAAGGGACTGGGCGGTCTGCTGCAGGCCGTCATCATGGTGACGTCTGTCTTCTTCTTCACCTGGTGGCTGGCAGGGAAGTTCAAGCTCGCCCCGACGCTCAAGGCGGTGATGGCGACGGCGGTCTCGATCTGCGGCGTCTCCGCCGCGATTGCGGCGGCGGGGGCGGTGCTGGCGAAGAAAGAGGAGGTCACGTATGTCACCGCGCTGGTCATCATCACCGCGCTGCCGATGATGGTGTTGATGCCCTGGATCGCGCAGGCCATGGGACTTTCTCAGGCGGTGGCCGGCGCCTGGTTTGGCGGCAACATTGATACGACGGCGGCGGTCGTGGGCGCGGGGACGATGTTCGGACCGGATGCGCAGTCCGTGGCGGCGGTGGTCAAGATGGCGCAGAACGTGTTCATCGGCGTGGCGGCCTTCCTGCTGGCGCTCTACTTCGTCGCCAACGTCGAGCGCCAATCCGATGAGAAGCCGAGCGCGGCGGTGATCTGGCACCGCTTCCCCAAATTCGTCATCGGCTTTGTCCTGCTCTCGGTGCTGGCTTCGCTGGGCGTGTTCAACGCCGATGCGCTCAAGGCGCTGGACGGGCTTTCCAAGTGGGCGTTCACCTTTGCCTTTGTCGCCATCGGCATGGATCTCTCGGTGCGCGACCTGCGCGGCATGGGCTGGAAGCCGTTCGCGGTGTACATGGCGGCGACGGTGTTCAATACCCTGCTGGCGCTGGGCGTTTCCTGGATGATTTTCGGCGTGTGGGGCTTCTAACGGCGGAGAGGGGCGCTGAGGCGGGATTCCGGCCTCCGTCCCCGCTTCTGGGGTAGTCACCGGTGAATATCGCATGACCCGAGTTCTCGTCGCCGGCTTGATCAACATTGAGACGACCTTGCGGGTGGAGGGTTTCCCCATCGCCTACCAGCCGGTCCGTTTCCCCTTTGGGGACGTGAACAGCACGGTCTCTGGCGTGGGCTACAACATCGCGAAGGCGCTCACGGTGTTGGGCGATGAAGCGCGTTTTCTGGCGCTGGTCGGACAGGATGGCCTGGGTCAACTGGCGTTGCAGTCGCTGGCGGCGGAGGGTATTTCCACGCAGTATGTGCTGCCGACGCTGGCGCAGACGCCGCAATCGGTCATCCTCTACGACGGCACCGGCCGGCGCGCGATTCACGTGGATCTCAAGGACATCCAGGAGCGGGGGTATCCGCCGGCGGAGTTCGAGGCAGCACTGGAGGGGTGTGAGCTGGCGGCGTTGTGCAACATCAACTTCGCCCGTCCTTTCCTGGCCGCCGTCAAGGCGCGGGGAATTCCCATCGCCACGGACGTCCACACTATTGCCGACCTCGAAGATGCCTATAATCGCGACTACATGGCGGCAGCCGACATCCTCTTCATGAGCGATGAGGCGCTGCCGATGGCGCCCGAGGCGTGGGCGCGGCGCATTCTGGAGCGATACGGGCCGAAAATCGTGGTGATTGGCCTGGGCCGTGACGGCGCGCTGCTCGTCGAGCGTCGCCCTGAAGCGATGGCGCGCCTGCCCGCCGTGTTCACGCGCCCGGTGGTCAACTCCATTGGCGCGGGGGATGCCCTCTTCACGGCCTTCATCCATTTCTACGCCCGCGAGCGCCGCGCCTGGGACGCGCTGCGGAAGGCCATGGTCTTCGCCTCGTACAAAATCGGCGAGAAGGGCGCCGCGCAGGGGTTTCTGACGGAACCGGAGCTGCTCAAGTGGTGTCGAGTCGCGGGGATGGAGTCGGTTTGAGCCTCATCCCCTTGCCGTAGG
>JAGPHL010000060.1 GCA_018055515.1 Anaerolineae bacterium | reverse complement strand
TCACCATCGAGGCGCGCAAGGTCTATCTGCCGCTGGTCGTGCGCGCCTATCCATGAGCGGACGCGCTTGACAGCCTGAACGGCTGAGTTTTCCACGGGGGTTGCGTTGGGCCATGCCGACGCAACCCCCGTTCCTGTTCATGAACTTGACATAACAGAATCATCCCTTACAAATTCAAAGGCTCGGCGTGCGCTTTGTTTGCAACCGTCCTCAGCTTCCAGTTTGACAGGCCACCAAAAGGTTTATAATGAATGGGATTTACCCAAGGGGGCAGCGAAAACAAATTTAATAGCAAAGAGTGCTAAAAGAGCAAGGAAGTTTCATTTTTGGGCCCGGCGGATCAGAATGATTTGTGAAATTTTCTCTGTGTCAATCCTGCAATCACCGACCTCTCTCAGAGCTTTCACCACCTCTTAACACGAAAGGAGCCTTACCCATGGAAATCACTCCCGAACTCCACAAACAACTCCTGGCCTGGCAGCAGATGGAAATCAACGGTGTGCACATCTACCGTATGTTGGCTCAAAGGACCAAGGAGCCCGAAAATCGGCGCGTGATCGAGGAAATCGCCAAAGCGGAACAACGCCACTACGCCCTCTGGCAGCGTTACACCCACACCGATGTGAAACCCCAACGGCGCCTCATCGTGCGCTATTCCTTCCTCACTCGCATTTTCGGCTTCACCTTCGCGATCAGATTGCTGGAACAAGGTGAGGCGCAATCGCAAGCCAGTTACAGCCGTTTGATCGAGCAAATCCCCGAAGCGGCCGCCGTGATGCACGAGGAAGAGATGCATGAGGAGGCCTTCATCGGCATGTTGGATGAAGAACGGCTGCGCTACGTCGGCTCGATGGTGCTTGGGCTGAATGATGCGCTCGTGGAGCTGACCGGCGCATTGGCAGGCTTCACCCTGGCCCTGCAAAACACCGCTCTCATCGCCCTTACTGGCCTGATTACCGGCATCGCCGCAGCGCTCTCCATGGCAACCTCAGAATATCTCTCCACCAAAGCCGAAGAAGACAGCGGGGCCCAAAACCCCTTGCGAGCCGCGCTGTACACGGGGGGCGCGTACCTGCTCACCGTGTTTGCCCTCATCGCGCCTTACCTGATCCTGAAGAATTTCTACGTCTGTCTCGCGGTGACGCTGGCCATTGCCATTCTCATCATCGCCATCTTCAACTACTACCTCGCAGTCGCAAGAGGGCAATCGTTCAAACGGCGCTTCCTGGAAATGGCCGGCATCAGCCTGGGGGTCGCCACACTCAGTTTCTTCATCGGTTGGTTGACGCGCCTTTTCCTGGGAGTCGAGATCTAACCGCCGCACGCTCAGGATTGATCTCAGCGCCGCTCCCCGCCAGAATGCGGGGGGGTGACGCTTCATAGCGGCGTATTTTAGCACTCTCCCCTCGAGAGCGCTTGACAAAATTCTAAGCCGTGGTAAGATAACACCCGAATTTAGCACTCAAACTCATGGAGTGCTAACAAATGGCCCTGGAAGTACAACATCAAACAAAGATGGAGGTAAATGAATATGGTTAAGATTCGACCCCTGGGTGATCGTGTCGTTGTTGAGCCGATCGAAGAGGAAGAAATGACCTTCGCCGGCGGCCAGCTCGTGTTGCCCGATACGGCCAAGGAAAAGCCCCAACAGGGCAAAGTGCTGGCGGTAGGCCCCGACATCGAGGTCAAGGACGATGACGGCAACATCATCGGTGTGCAGCCGGGCGACATCGTCATCTACGCCAAGTACGGCGGCACGCAATTCAAGACCCGCGAGGGCCAGAAACTGCTCATCCTCCGCGAGGAGGATCTTCTGGGCGTGCTGGAAGACTAGTCGCATCGTCGCGCAATCCCAACGACAAGGAGAAAGAAACTATGGCTAAGCAATTGGTTTTCGGCAGCGAGGCGCGCGCTTCGCTCAAACGCGGTATGGATGTTTTGGCAGAAGCCGTCGTCACCACGCTGGGTCCCAAGGGCCGCAACGTGGCGCTCGACAAGAAGTGGGGCGCTCCCACCATCACGCATGATGGCGTGACCGTCGCTAAGGAAATTGAGCTGAAAGACAGCTTTGAGAACATGGGCGCGCAGCTGCTCAAGGAAGCCGCCACCAAGACGAACGACATCGCGGGCGATGGGACCACCACGGCCACGCTGTTGGCGCACGTGTTGATCGAGGAAGGGATGAAGAACGTGGCCGCCGGCGCCAATCCCATGCTGCTCAAGCGGGGGCTGCTGGCTGCGGCCGAGCGCGTGGCCGACGCCATCAAGGAACAGGCCGTTGAGGTCGTGACCAAGGAAGACATCGCCAACGTCGCCGCCATCTCCGCGCAGGATCGCGAGATCGGCCAGCTCCTCGCCGAAGTGATGGACAAGGTCGGCAAGGACGGCGTCATCACCGTCGAGGAATCGAAGGGTCTGGCATTCGAGACCGAGTACGTCGAGGGCATGCAGTTCGACCGGGGGTACATCAGCCCCTACTTCATCACCAGCCCGGAGACGATGGAAGCCGTCATCGAGGATGCGTATATCCTCATCCATGATAAGAAAATCTCCGCCGCTCAGGACCTGGTGCCGATTCTCGAGAAGCTGGTGCAGAAGGGCATCCGCAATCTCGTGATCATCGCCGAGGATGTGGACGGCGAGGCGCTGGCCACCCTGGTGGTGAACAAGCTGCGCGGCCTGCTGAACGCGCTGGCGATCAAGGCCCCTGGCTTCGGCGATCGGCGCAAGGCCATGCTGCAGGACATCGCGGTGCTCACCGGCGGGCGCGTCATCACCGAGGAAGAGGGCCGCAAGCTCGATAGCACGATGTTGAGCGATCTGGGACGCGCTGACAAGGTCATCGCCACCAAGGACGACACCACCATCGTGGGCGGCCGCGGCGACGAGCGGCAGATTCGCGGGCGCGTGGAACAGATCAAGATCGAGATGGAACACTCCACCTCCGATTATGACCGCGAGAAGCTGCAGGAACGGCTGGCGAAGCTGGCCGGCGGCGTGGCGATCATCCGTGTGGGCGCCGCGACCGAGACCGAATTGAAGGAAAAGAAGCACCGCGTCGAGGACGCCCTGAGCGCGACCCGCGCCGCGGTTGAGGAAGGCATCGTCCCCGGCGGCGGTGTGGCGCTGATCAATGCCATGCACGTGCTGGACGATCTGAAGATGGAATACGACGACGAGCAGACCGGGGTGCTGATCCTGCGCAAGGCGTTGGAAATGCCGCTCCGCAAGATCGCCGAGAACGCCGGCATGGACGGCGCCGTCATCCTCGCCGATGTCCGCCGCAAGCAGGCGGAAGCCGACAGCAAGCTCATCGGCTACGACGTGATGAGCGGCGAGTTCCGCGACATGCTCAAGGCCGGCATCATTGATCCCGCCAAGGTGACCAAGGGCGCCCTGCTCAACGCGGCCTCTGTCGCGGCGATGGTGTTGAGCACCGAGGCGTTGATCACCGACATTCCCGAGCCTGAGAAGCCGATGCCCGCTGGCGGCGGCGGCGGCATGGGGATGGATTACTAAACCGACCCCTGTTTCACCAATACGCCCCCGATCGAAGGATCGGGGGCGTGTTGGTTCCTAAAATTTTCCTCGGCCTTCAGACTGTCGCCAGCAGGCCCTACGAGAGCAACTTTGCAGAACCACTCTCTCGCTGCGCCAGGGCTCGATAGCCCTTGGGGGTGACGCTCCACAGCCGCGAGCCGGCGCTCGCCAGGCCGCAGGCGGATTGCCGCGCGCAGCCCCCGCAGCCGGAGGCGCATGACGCGGCCTCGCTCAGATAGCCGAGGCGCACCAGTTCCTCCGTCATCTGCTGCGCCATGGCCGGTGTGATGTCAAGGGCGCGGGCTACTGCTTCCAGGCTCTGCGCCCTTGATCCTGTCGCCAGTTCATGTAAGATTTTCCAAAGCATGGCCAGCCTCAACAGCCCCGAGATTCAGAGTCCCCACGCCAGGGCAGCGAGATGATACGTCACAATACCCCCACCCAACGAGAGTGCCAACAGCAGCCCCAATCCCAGCGCCATCCAGCGCATGCCCGCCTCCTGTTTCATGACAGCGACGGTCGCCACGCACGGGATGAAGAGCATCTGCGTGACGAGATAACCCAGCGCCGCCGCCGGTGACATCACTTGAGGTAAGATCGTCTGAAAATCGCCGTAGAGAATGCCCAGCGTCGCAATTGTGTTTTCTTTGGCAACGAAACTGGTGAGCAGGGCGGCCATCATCTGCCAGGGAATGCCCAGCAATCGTCCCAGCGGTTCCAACCACTGTCCTGCCGTCGCCAGATAGCTCCCCGTCACCTCGCCATGCGGGAAATAGGAAAGCGCCCACACACCGACGGAGACTCCCAGGATGACCGTCCCCGCCTTCCGCAGAAAGGCGATGAGGTTATTCCAGACGTATAAGGCCACGGTGCGGGCATTGGGCAGGTGATAGAGGGGCAGCTCCATGATGAAGGCCACCTGTTCCCCGCGCAGGATGACGCGATGCAGCAACAGCCCAAGAGCGAACACCGCCAGCACATTGAGGGCGACCAGTCCCCAGGAAACCCACACCGCCGCCTTGCCAAAGAAGACGGGCGCGAGGACGGCGATCACCGCCATCCGCGCCGTGCAGGGAACGAGCGGCGCCAGGAGCAGGGTGAGCAGGCGCGCGCGGCGCGTCTCGATGATGCGACTCCCCAATACCGCCGGGACATTGCAGCCAAAGCCCAGCAGCAGCGGCACAAAGCTCTTGCCATGCAGGCCGATAGTGTGCATCACCTGATCCGCTAGATAGGCGATCCGTGCCATGTAACCGGTGTCTTCCAGCAGCGCCAGTGCGGTGAAGAAGATGAGCAGGATCGGCAAAAAAGTGATCACCATCCCCGCACCACCCATCACGCCATCGGCGAGGAGGGCCCCAAGCCACGGCGGCGCACCGGCAAGCGCCTGCCGAATCCCCTCCGCCAGCGCCCCGATCAACGCGCTCAGCGCCCCTTGCAAGGGGCTGCCCAGCGCATACGTGATCCCAAAAACACTGCCCAGAACACCCAGCAACACCAGCGTGCCCCAGAGCGGATGGGTCAAGACGGTGTCCAGGCGCGCCGTGAGGCCCATCTGCCCCAGGCGCGGGCGCACGACCGCCGCGCGCACCATGCGCTCGATCCATTCATAGCGCGCGCCGGCGATATCGAGAATCGCGTCCTCGTGTTGGTGTAATAACGCATGCACCTGCGTCCACAGCTCTGGCGAAAGCTGCGCTTGCATCAGCGCGGTGATTTCGTCATCGCCTTCCAACAGCTTGAGCGCCACCCAGTCCGCCGGATAGGGCTGCGGCACCTGCGGTTCGATGAGGGTGAGCAGCTGATTGAGAACCAGCTCATGCTCTTTGCGGATGGTGGGTTGCCGGGGATGATAGGGGATCTCGCCGGCAAGCAATTTCTGCACGGTCTCCAGCAGCTCCGTGAAGCCTATCCCCCGCGCCGCGGACATTGACACCACGGGAATGCCGAGCGCTGCCTCCAACACCGCCGGTTCGACGTGAATGCCCTCTTGCTCCGCGACGTCCAGCATATTGAGCGCGAGGATCACCGGCGCGGGCAACAACAGCAACTCCGTTAACAAGTAAAGGCTCCGCTCCAGGATGGCGGCGTCCACCACGGCGATCACCACGTCGGGGCGCTCGCGGACAATGAAGTCACGGGCGATCCGCTCCTCCTCCGAATTCGCGGTGAGGCTGTACGTCCCCGGCAAGTCAATCAAGGTGAACGCGCTGTCCCCCTGCGAGCAAAGCCCGGATTTGCGCTCCACGGTCTTGCCGGGCCAGTTACCCACGTGCTGATTCAGCCCCGTGAGCATGTTGAAGATCGTGGATTTGCCCACGTTGGGCTGCCCGGCGAGGGCGACGATCACCGGCGCGGTACAAGTCTGCTCTTGAGAGAGCTCAGTTCGGGGCTGCGTCGTCATAGAGCGCTTCCCGCTGGAGAAGCAAAACCTGCGCCGCTTCGCCGCGCCCCAAGGCCACCCGCGTCCCGCGTACAGAGACGATGAGCGGGCCATGACCGGGGTTGCGCACCATCGTTACCGGCGCGCCGGGCGTGAATCCCAACGCCGCCAGCCGCGATACAAAGCCATGTCCGCCGCGCAGTGCACGGATGATGCCGGATTCACCTGGTTGAAGTTCGGATAAGGGCGTCAAATATCACCTCGTTGATTGCAAATTTTGGGTTTCGGCAAGAACGCTATCACGCAGGCGTCACCCACATGGTAGCGCTGATCGCGACGGGCAAGGTCACCTCGCGGCCATCGGACAGGACGATCCCGGTCGCTTCCGGCGTCTGCTGCCGCACCTGCACCGCCGTGTGCAGGCCAATCCCCAGCACCGCGAGCTGGTGCAGCGTCTCCGGCACCTCGGGAAAAATGCGCACGATGGCGAAGGTCCTGCCGGGTTCGGCGGTGCTCAGGGGCGCCCCCGGCTGGGCGGGGAGAGCCGGCGGGATCGGGCCGCCATGCGGGCAGGACGTCGGCTCGCCAAGCAACCCGGCCAGCTTCTCAGTGACGGCTTCGGGCGCAGCGTGTTCCAGCCGTTCCGCGATCGCGTGCGCCTCATCCCACGGCAGATCGAGCATGTCGGTGAGAAAACGTTCCCACAGCCGATGCCGGCGCACCAGCGCGGCAGCGATGCGTTCCCCCTCCGCTGTGAGCGTCACGCCCCGGTACGGATAATAGGTGAGCCAGCCGCACTGCGCGAGCTTCAACGCCATCTCATGCACGGAAACGCGCGTGAAGTTGAAGTGCTCTTGCAATTGCGAGAGCGGCAGAGGCGTCTCTGGCGTCTCACGCAGGCGGTAGATCGCGCCGAGATAGTCCTCACTGGTGACTGTCGCTGTGGACATCTTACGCCCCCTGTGGCTCACGGGAAAATTGTAAGGTATGCCTTATCTTTGCATGAGTATAACATCGCTGGTGAACCTGTCAATACAGCCCATCCCGCCATTGCTGGACAAAGCTCCGTTTAGTGGCATAATCTTTTCGTGACCGCGCGCGGCGTGGGAACGTGCGAACGTGAGCACGTAAGTAATTCGCTTTTTCGCTGATTCGCTGACTCGCCCATTTTCCGAGGAGGAACCTATGCTAGACCTGGAGCTGCTTCGCCATGAGCCTGAGCGCGTGCGCGAGGCCTTGCGGAAACGCAACGATACCCCTGAGCTCGTGGATGAAATCCTGCGGCTGGACGAACGCCGACGCGAGGCCTTGCAGGAAGTCGAAACCTTGCGCGCCGAACGCAATCGCGTCTCCAAAGAAATCGGCCAGACGAAGGATTCCGCGGCGCGGCAGGCGCGCATCGCGGAAATGCGTGAGGTGGGCGACCGCATCACGGCGCTGGAGCAGGGCCTGCGGGAAATCGAGGCCGCGTTCAACGAAAAATTGCTGTGGCTCCCCAACATCCCCGATGCCTCCGTGCCGGTCGGACCGGACGAGAGCCACAATCAGGTCGTGCGTACCTGGGGTACGCCCCGCGATTTCGCCGCCGCCGGCTTCGCGCCGCTGGCGCACTGGGACCTGGGCCCCGAACTGGACATCCTCGATTTCGAACGCGGCGTACAGCTCGCCGGCAGCCGCTTCTACGCCCTCAAGGGCGCCGGCGCACGGCTGCAGCGCGCGTTGATCTTCTGGATGCTGGACGTTCACACGCGCCTCAACGGCTACACCGAGTGGTACCTGCCCTTCGTCGTCCGCCGCGAGATGCTCGTGGGCGCGGGACAGCTGCCCAAATTCGCCGATAACCTCTACCACGATGTCGAGGATGACCTCTGGCTGCTGCCAACCGCTGAGGTGGCGCTCACCAATCTGCACCGCGATGAGATCCTCGACGCGGAACGCCTGCCCTTGAACTACGTGGCCTACACCCCCTGCTTCCGCCGCGAGAAGATGAGCGCCGGGCGGGACGTGCGCGGCATCAAGCGCGGCCATCAATTCGACAAAGTGGAGCTGTACAAATTCACCACGCCGGAAGAAAGCCCCGTGGCACTCGAGCAGCTGCTCGCCCATGCGGCGGGGCTGCTCGAAGCGCTGGGCCTGCCCTATCGCGTGGTGGAACTCTGCACGGGCGACCTGGGCTTCGGCTCCACCAAGACCTACGACCTGGAGGTGTGGGCACCGGGGCAGAACGAGTGGCTGGAAGTGAGCTCCTGCAGCAACGTGACCGATTTCCAGGCGCGCCGGGCCAACATCCGCTATCGCCCCGAACCGGGCGCCAAACCACGCTATGTCCACACCCTCAACGGCTCAGGACTGGCGTTGCCGCGCGTCATGATCGCCATCATGGAAACCTATCAGCAGGCGGATGGCAGCCTCAGCGTGCCGGAAGCGCTCCGTCCCTGGATGGGAGGGCTGGAGGTCATTCAGCGCTGATGGACCGGCAAAGCGCCATGCCCACGACCGGAAATCCATGGCGATGGCAGCGCCTGGGCGCCCTGTTGCTGGCGGTGATCGTCCTCATGGCCGCCTGCGCCCCGGTGGAGCAATCCGGCGGCATCCCCGCGGCGACGGTGCTGGCGGACCCCGAAAGCTTTATCGGCAATCCGCAGGAGCCGGGGGCGCCGGCTCTGGCTGCCGCCGCGCCCGGCCTTACCCTTCCCCCGGCGCAACCCACGCCGACCCGTCAACGCCCGGAGACCCTCACCCGCACCTACCAGGTACGCCCCAACGACACCCTGACGGGGATCGCTGCAGCGACGGGCATGTCCGTGGAACTGCTCATGCGCATCAACGGCTTGAGCGACGCCGACGCGCTCGCTGTAGGCCAGACGCTGAAGCTGTCCCTTGAGGCAGAGCACGAAGGGCCGACGACATTGCTGATCCCTGATAGTGAGCTGGTGTACGGGCCGGCGTTTGCAGATTTCGACGTGGCCCAGACCACAGCAGCTTTTCCGGGCCCTTTCGCCCACACTGTGGAATCCTTCGAGTTCATCTCCCGCACCGCGGCGGAGCTGGTCGAGCTGACGGCGCTGCGCTACAGCGTCGGGCCGCGAGTGTTGCTCACCCTCATGGAGATGGAAAGCGGCTGGCTCTCCAACCCTCAGCCTTCAGAGGCGGCCTTGCTGTATCCCCTGGGGCACGAGGCCCAGGGATGGGATGGACTGGGACGGCAGCTGGCCTGGGCGGCGGACCTCCTCAACGCCGGCTTTTACGGCTGGCTGGAGGAACGGACGTGGACGTATCCCCTCGGCGACGGCTCCTACGTGGAAATTGCCCTGAATGTGAACGCGGGCACGGCGGCCGTGCAGCGCTTCCTGGCGCTGGACGCTGCGGATTACGGAACCTTCTTGCAGCGGCTGGACACCTTCAGCGCCACTTACCGACGGCTGTGGGGAGACCCCTTTGCCTACGCGGTGGAGCCGCTGTTGCCGGCCACGCTCCAGGCGCCGACCCTGGCCCTGCCATGGCCCAGGCAGGAGACCTGGTATCTCACCGGCGGCCCACACGGCGGCTGGGATTCCGGCAGCTCGTGGGCGGCGCTGGATTTCGTCACCGGCGAGCAGTACCTGGGCTGCATGATGAGCCAGCAATGGGTCACGGCCGCCGCGGCGGGTCCCATCATCTTCAGCGATCAGGGGATGGTCTTTCAGGATCTCGACGCGGATGGCTTCATCGGCACCGGCTGGACCCTGCTGTACATGCACATGGGCAGCGAGGGTCGCGTGCCTGTGGGAGCGAAGCTTGCCGTCGGCGACCCGATAGGGCACCCTTCCTGCGAGGGGGGATATTCGGACGCCTCACACCTGCACTTTGCCCGACGCTATAATGGCGTGTGGATTGCCGCGGCACACCCGCGCTGGCCTCTGGTACTCGGCGGGTGGACCGCCAGCAGCGGCGCGACCGAGTATGATGGCACCCTCACCCGCGAGGGCGTCGTCAAAGTCGCCGCGGAGACGTGGGCGGACATAAACGCCATCACCCACTGAAGCCGTTCATCTGACGACCTCCCCCTCCCGGCGCGAGAGGCCCCCTCGCGCCGGGGTGTTGTAGAAATTTGACCTTTGACTTTTCCTGGCGGCGGACTTATACTGGAGCTGTGAGCCCAGGGAGGAAACTTCATGCCCGTTTTTCTCTGCCTCGCCGCCGCTAAGGAGGAACTGGCAGCCCACGCAGCTTCACTCGAAGCGCTGATGTCGGAGTACGGCGCGAGCGCCTTCGATCGCACGCCGACGACGCTTTGCGGGCTGTTCAATCCAGGCAAGGAGCTCCCCTGCGCCCTGGTCTTGCAATCCCTGCAGGTAGATCTGGCGCCCTTCGGGATTGCCCTCCATGTGGGGGCGTATGAGCGCCTCGGGCAGCGTCTCCTCGGCACCGAATTGACCCGCACGCACGCCATCGCCCGCACGGCATGGGGCGGCCAGATTTTGCTGACCCCCGAATATCTGGCAGCCATGCCTCTGCCGCCAGAGGCCGCGCTCAAGCCACTGGGGATGCACTTTCTGAGCAATCTGGCGCCGCCGTCCCAACTCTATCAGTTGCGCCATCCCACGCTGCGCAACGAAAGTTTCCCTCCCCTGCGCTCCCTCTCCTATTGCCCAAACAACTTGCACGTACAGCCGCATATGTTCGTGGGGCGCACGCAGGAGCTGGAGACACTGAAAGAAATCCTGGGCGCGCCAGAGACCCGGCTGCTCACCCTCACCGGCCCCGGCGGCATCGGCAAAACCCGCCTGGCCTTGCAGCTGGCAGCCGAGACCGTCCGCGAATTCCCGCAAGGGGTCTTCTTCATCTCATGTGAGGCGCTGCCCTCCGCGGCGGTGTTGCCTTCGACGATGGCGCAGGCCCTGCAATTGCCAATGAGCGGGCGCATGGACCCACATTCCCATGTGCTGAACCAGCTGCGCCGGCGAGCGGCACTCCTGGTGCTCGACAACTACGATTCCCTGTTGCCCGATACGGCCTTCCTCACGGAACTCCTGGCCCAGGCGCCTCGAGTCAAACTGCTGGTGACCTCACGGGAGCCGCTCAATTTACGCTGCGAATACCTCTATCCGTTGGGAGGCCTTCAGTATCCCCGCCATGACGTCCCCCAGGAAGTAGCCCATTTCGAGACGTTCGACGCGGTGCAATTCTTCTTCCTTTCCGCGCTCCATACCGATCCGCTGTTCACCGTGACCGAAGACACCCGTGAGGCGCTCGTCTCCATCTGTGAGCTGACGGAGGGGTTGCCGTTGGGATTGGAATTGGCCGCCACAGCGGTTTCGGCCTTCTCCTGCCCCGAAATCGCGCAGAAAATGGCCCAAGGGCTGGAATTCCTCAAGGCCACCCGCCGCGAGATTGCGCCGCGCCATCACAATTTGCGCGCCGCGTTCGAGTTCACCTGGCAGCAACTCGACGCCGCGGAACGGGGAGCCTTCACACGCTGCGCCGTGTTCCGGGGGTCCTTCTCGGAGACGGCAGCCCAGGTCGTCGCCGACGCCGACCTCGCCTCTCTGCAGGCCCTCGTCCGTAAGTCCATGGTGATGCCCATACAGCCGCAGATGTACAAGCTGCACTCGCTCCTCCGTCACTTCGCCGCCGAACAGCTGCGGCTGGCCCCGGGACTGCAGGAAAACCTCGAGGCCCGGCACAGCGCCTATTTCCTGGATTACCTGCGCGAGCAGAGTGCGATGTTGCTGGGCGCACAACAACGCGCAGCGCTGACAGCGTTAGCAGAGCATCTGGACGACATCCGCGCGGCCTGGACATGGGCCGTGGAGCACGGGAATTACGCCGGCTTGAGGGCCGCGCTGCCCGGCTGGTTCACGTTCTATTTCATCCGCGAGCTCTGGCAGGAAGGCGCCGCGCTGTTTGCAAGCTCGGCTAAAACTCTGCGTCAGCAGATCAGCCGGACCCCCCTGCCAGAAGCGCTGGCTGAACTGGCACTGGCGGATTGTCTGCTAGCCGAGGGCCGGCTTGCCGCATCCATGGCGCAAAACGATCGGGCGCAACAACGGCTGGACGAGGCGCTCGAGTCCTATCTCAAATATGAGGCGCGTCAGGGGCAGGCACAGACGTACCTGGGGCTGGGACAGGTCGGCTTCAACCGGGGGCAATTCCACCTCGCGCGGTCATTTTTCCAGCAGGCGCACGATTTGGCCACGGCAAGTGGCCTCGTGCTCTGTCAGCGCGACGCCCTGCATTACCTGGGACGGGTCACCCTGATCCTGGGGGAATATCAAGCCGCGCGACACTATCTGAACGACAGTCTCGCGCTCTCTACGGCGATGGGAGAATGGTGGTTGGGGATGCACACCATTCGCCTGCGCGGCAATGTGGAAAGGATGATGGGGCAGAATGAACTGGCGCGGGATTTCTACCTCCGCAGCCTGGAGCTGGCCCGCGACTACGGCTCGCTTTCCGCGATGGTATTGGCCCTGAACAACCTCGCCTCGCTGGCCGTGATCGCCTCGGAGTATCCGCTGGCGCGCCGCTATTGGGAACAGGCCCTGGCCATCCAACGCGATAGCGACGATTTACGCCAGCTCGCCAACACCCTGCACAGCCTCGGCCTGGTCATCACCGACCTGGGCGAACCGGAACGCGGACTTCAACTGCTCGCAGAAGCTTTCGAGATCCACGAGCAGAATGCCAACCAGGAAGGCAAGGGAGTCGTGTTGATTTACCGGGGGTATGCCCTCGAGGTTCTGGAGCGGCTGACTGAGGCTGAGCAATCCTACCGGGAGGCGCTGGCCCTGTTTAGCGACACCGGCAATCCGGCAAGCATCGCCGACGCCTACGAGTGCCTGGGTTTCTGTCTGCACGCGCAGGGGCGTTACGCCGAGGCGGAAACCGCCTTCCAGGAAGCGCTCAGATTGCGGCTGAAGCTGCTCACCCCCGGCGCGATCGCCACGGTCTACCGCGGCCTGGGGGCCATCGCTGTCGCCCGCGGGCGCTATGACGAGGCGCGGCAACACTTCCAGCAAGCCTTGCAACTGGCGCTCTCGACAAAATGGATCGGCACCTTGCTGCACAGCTTCGTGGAGATCGCCGAGCTCTACGCGCAGACGGGAGAGGTCAACAAGGCCCTGGAGCTCCTGCTGGCGGTGTTGCGAGACGGGCGGATCGTCGTGCCCATGCAAAAGCGCATCCGCACGCGCATCGCCGCTTTGAGGGGAGCGCTGCCGGAGGAACTCGCCACGCCCCTTCCCCGCTCCGGCGGGCGCCTGGATGTGGAAGCGCTGGCGCGGACGTTGCTCGCCGCGCTGGACTTGTCGGCGTCCCCTGAA
>JAGPHL010000059.1 GCA_018055515.1 Anaerolineae bacterium | reverse complement strand
CCCCCTCACAACTCACCCTATCCCTTTACCGTCGTCGCGGCGGACGCTCGCCATTGCGCCGGTCCCCGCCGCCCGCAGGCCGCCGGGGTTGATCCTGCTCGCGGGCCTGCTCCAGCGTCCAGCCTTCCATCACGGCCCGCCGGGAGAGGCGAATCTTGCCGTCAGCGCCGACGTCGGTGACCATTACCAGGATTTCGTCGCCGACCTGCACCGCGTCGGAGACCGCCTCGAGGCGGCGATCGGACAGCTGCGAGATGTGGACCATCCCGTCGGTGCCGGGGAGAATCTCCACAAAGGCGCCGAAATCCGTCAGGCGGACCACTTTGCCGCTGTAGACTTTCCCTTCCTCGACCGTCTCCATCATGCTGTTGATGTGGCGGAGCGCTTGCTGCGCGCCGTCACCACCAGCGCTGGCGACAAAAACGGTGCCGTCTTCCTCGATGTCAATCTTGACGTTGTACTTCTCCTGCAGGGCGCGGATGTTCTTGCCGCCAGGCCCAATCAACGTCCCGATTTTGTCCGCATTGATGTGCGTGGTCAGCATCTTGGGCGCGTAGTGCGAGAGTTCTGCGCGCGGCGCTTGCAGGGTTTCCGCGATCACGTCGAGGATCTGCATCCGCGCGACGCGCGCCTGTTCGAGCGCTTCGCTCAGAATCTGGCGCGTCACACCCTTGATTTTGATGTCCATCTGCAGGGCGGTGATGCCCGTGCGCGTGCCGGCGACCTTGAAATCCATGTCGCCCAGGTGATCTTCGAGGCCCTGGATGTCGGTGAGCACTGCGTAGCGCGCGCCATCTGTGATCAAGCCCATGGCGATGCCGCCGACGGGGGCCTTGATGGGCACGCCGGCATCCATCAACGCCAGGGTGCTGCCGCAGGTCGAAGCCATCGAGGTGCTGCCGTTGGAGGAAAGCACTTCGCTGACGACGCGGATGGTGTAGGGGAATTCCTCTTTGGACGGGATCACCGGCAGGAGCGCTCGCTCCGCCAGCGCGCCGTGCCCAATCTCCCGGCGACGCGGCCCGCGCAAGGGCGCAACCTCACCGGTAGAGTAGGGCGGGAAGTTGTAGTGATGGATGTAACGTTTGGTCTCTTCGGGGAAGAGATCGTCCAATTCCTGTTCCTCGCCGGGCATGCCGAGGGTTGCCAGGCTGAGCACCTGCGTCTCCCCACGGTTAAACAGCCCCGTGCCGTGCGGGCGCGGGAACAATCCCACTTCGGCGGACAGGGGCCGAATGGTGCGGACATCGCGTCCGTCCGGGCGCACTCCCTCGTCGAGGATGCGCGTGCGCACGAGTTTCTTGAAGATCTCGTGGAACGCCTCGCTGATTTGGATCGTCGTCCAGCCATTGGTTTCGGCTTCTTCCGCCAGTTCGGCCTGCACGTCTTTTTCCAGCGTGTTCATGGATTCGATGCGCTCGCCCTTGAGGAGCTCCTGCTGCAGCAGCGTGCGGATCCGTTCGCTTGCCGCGGCCTCCACGCGCGCGAGCAGCGCCTCGGGGGTGGCGAAAGAAGGATAGAGCGCTTTGGGCTTCCCTACAGCGGCCTGCATCTCGCGTTGGACGCGGATGAGGTCCTGGTAGGACTGCCGCGCCAGCTCCAGGGCCTCGACCATCGTGGCTTCGTCCACCTCGTTCGCGCCGCATTCGACCATGATGATGGCGTCCTCGCTGCCGGCGACCCGCAGATCCAGGAGACTGTGCTCCATTTGCGGGATGGTGGGGTTGACCACGAGCTGCCCCTCAATCAGGCCGATGCGCACGGCGCCCACGGGGCCTTCAAAGGGGATGTCGGAGATCATGAGCGCGGCGGAGGCGGCGACAATGCCGAGCGTGTCCGCGTGTTGTTCCTCGCCCTGCGAGAAGGCCGTCACGATGACCTGCACGTCGTTGCGCATGTCGGAGGGGAACAGCGGGCGGAGGGGCCGATCAATCAACCGGCTGGTGAGAATTGCCTTTTCGGAAGGCCGGCCCTCGCGCCGAAAGAAGGATCCCGGGATCCGCCCTGCGGCGTAGAGACGCTCCTCGAAATCTACCGACAGGGGGAAGAAATCTATCCCTTGCCGCGGGGTGTGCGACATGGTCGCGGTCGCCAGCAGCACGGTCTCCCCGCTGCGGACGAGAACCGCCCCGCCGGCCTGGCGGGCCAACTTACCTGTGGAAAAGCACACTTCGTGCTCGCCCAAACGGGCGTAAAACGTTTTTTCTTCCAGTTTCATATCCTAAACCTCCTGCTCCGGCGTCAGTCGGGCTTCGAAGGTTTGAAACTGGGAATTGCTGTGCAGCGACCTGGCCGGATGCACCCCATTCCCCAATTCCTACCTTCGATGGCTCTTCTGTAGCCGGATGCTGATGTGAATGTTGCCTGACCTGCTTCAGCAAACGAGTAGAGGGGTCAGGCCGCCTCTACTCGTTATCAGCCAGAGAAGGGTCTGCGCCGTTTACCTGCGCAGGCCCAACCGCTGGATCAACTCCCGGTAGCGCTCGGGGTCAGTCCGCTGCAGATAAGCCAGATGACGTCGTCGCTGGCCCACCATTTTGAACAGACCCTGTCGCGAATGCTCGTCGTGTTTGTGAGTTTTCAGGTGCTCAGTGAGCGAACGGATGCGATTCGTGAGAATAGCGACCTGAACCTCCGGCGAACCGGTGTCGTCCGGCGTGCGTGCAAATTCCTGGATGATTTTGTTTTTCTCAGCCTTGGATAGCACTGCCGAAACTCCTTTCTTAGACAAACTGCCGTATTCGTCAGACATATGACGGTTCTGAACTACGAAGGGGAGTATACCACATAACAAAGGCTTTGCAACCGGGTTTCATAGAACCCGTGTTTCCCCGCGTTCATCCGTGAGCCCGGTCTCGTCGGGGCGCTTCCAAAATTTGCCGCCGCAGTTATAATGGGGGGCGCGCGGCAATACTTTGCCGCGACAGCCTGAGCCCGGGTGGGAACGCTATGCTTTCATCGGCGTCTACTTCGCTACGTCAGAACTGGAAAACGGCCGCGATCCTGGTCTACGCGACGCTGGCGTTGGTGCTGGACTATTACAACGATGTGCTGCCGCGGAAGGAATGGGACAGCCTGCTCTTCTATCTGGCGCTGCCGTTATTGCTGCTGGCGTTGCTGCGACGCTCGCCGCGCGAGTATGGCTTCCGCCTGGGGCAATGGAAGCGCGGCCTGCTGCTGACCGTGGGCGGTTGGCTCCTGATGGCGCCGGTGTTGTGGGTGGTGGCCGCCGGCGCGGATTTCCGGGAGTATTACACCGCGTATTGGTCCACTCACGGGGCGTGGGGCACGCTCGCGTTTGCGTTCCAGGATCTCTTTGGCTGGGAGTTCTTCTTCCGCGGCATGATCCTGTTCGCGCTGGCGGACCTGGTCGGCGGGGATTGGGCGATCCTGTTGCAGACCCTCATCTTCACGCTGGCGCATCAGGGAAAGCCGCAGCTGGAGACGCTCAGCTGCATCGTGGGCGGCTCTGCCTTCGGATGGGTGGCCTGGACGACAGGGTCGTTCTATTATCCCTTCTTGATTCACCTGTTCGTCACGTTCTTCACCATTTGGGTGGCGCATTTGTAGCAGAAAGGGGACTGGAGGCAGCACCCTGAGCTTGATTCCCGGCGTAAGCCCCGTACAATCTCAAATCACTGGAGGTCGCAATGAACAACAGCAAAGGAAGCGCGGCGTCGAAGATCATCGGCTATGGGTTGGCGGCGGTCGTGATCCTCGTGGTTGTGTTGGTGCTGGCCAACAACTTCTTCTACTTCCTCAAAGTGGTCGAGTCTCAAGAGGTCGGCATTCAATTCCGCGGAGGGCGCATCTACAACGTGGTGGGGCCGGGCGTTTACAGCGACATTGGCCTGTTCGTGCGCCTGGAGACGATTTCGACTCAGGCCATCCCCTTCCATGTGGAAGACAAAGAGATCATCACCAAAGACAAACAACGCATTGGCCTGGTGGTGAGCGGCGATATTTTCCGCCCCGGCCTGGACAAGGGAGAGATGCTTTTGAACTCGTGGAATGAATATCGCGGGATTTACATTGATGATGACCTGGCGCTCAATCGGGTAGCGGACCTGGCCAAGCAGGCGATGAAGGTCTGTGTGGGCGACCGCACCTTCGACGACAACATCATCGGCGCCTCGCGGGATGCGCTCCGCAATTGCATTGATGACGAGCTCAACGACATGGTCGCGCCGATGGGGTTGAGCGTGAACAACGTGGTGGTGCCCGACGTGATCCTCTCGCCGGAGGTGCAGGCGGCGCTGGATGCGATCGTGCAGAGCCGGCTGGCGACGGAGAAAGCGGCGCAGGATCAGCTCAAGGCGCAGGCGGAGGCGGCTGCCGAGCAAGCCAAACAGGAGGGCGCCATCCGCGTGGAGCAGAGCAAGATCCAGGAGCAGACCCGGCAGCAGACGCAGCTGGCGGAGCTCGAACGTCAACGCCTGGCAGCGCAGACCGCGGTCATCGAAGCGCAGCGCGCGAACGACCTGGCCCAGAAGGAGACCGAGCGCGCCCTGATCGAGGTGACGAAGGCTAACGAGTTGCTCGCCGCGCAACGCGATCTGGAGATCAACCTGGCGCGGGCTGAAGCTGCCAAAGCTCAGGCGCAGGCCGATACGGCCCTGCAGACTCTGCTCGGCGAATTGTATGCCCAATATCCTGCCTACGTGCAGCTGCTGATCGCGCAGGCCAATGCCTCCGCCCTCACGGCGACGGATAAGATCATCTTCACGCCGGAAGGTTCCACGCCAACCATTGTGGTGCCGGGACCGGGGATCATGCCGACGGTAGATACAACGCCGTGACGCTCGCCGGCGTCATGACGGGGGGGACAGCTCCACCGGTTCCGTTGCCCCGCCGACGGCTTTTGGGCGCGTGTCCTGATGAGGAAGACGATGGCTCACACATTTGAACTTGAAGTGACGGCGATGGCGCATGGCGGCGATGCCATCGGCAAGTATCAGGGCCGCACGGTGTTCGTGCCGTTCGCCATCCCCGGCGAGAGGGTGCGCGTGGAACTGGTGGAGGAACGCAAACACTTCGTCCGCGCCCGCTTGCTGGACGTGCTCGAGCCTGCACCGGTGCGTGTGTCGCCGCTGTGCCCTTACTTCGGGCGCTGCGGCGGCTGCCATTTCCAGCACATCGCCTATGAGGCTCAGGCGAAAATCAAGGGGTTGGTCGTCGTGGATCAATTTCAGCGCGTCGGCAAATTCGAGGAGCCGTTGATCTTCGAGCCGCTGCCGGACGCTGCGGGGTGGGAATACCGCAATCATGCGCGGTTCCATGTCACGCCGGAGGGCCGCCCCGGTTTCCTCGCCATGGACGGCCAGGAAATCGTCGTCATCGAGGACTGTCCCATCCTGCACCCGCTGCTGAGCCAGCTCTACACCTCACTGGATTTGCTGTTGCCGGACGTGGAGCAGCTGGAACTGCGGGTGGGGACGGCGACCGGCGATCTGATGCTGCTGCTTCAGACTTATGACGAGGAACCGCCCTCGCTGGAAGTGGATTTCCCCCTCTCCATCGTCCAGGTCTGCCATGACACGCTGCCCGTGCCCCTGATCGGGCTGGATTACATCACCGAAATCGTCCAGGGGCGGGAATTTCGCATCTCGGCGACCAGCTTCTACCAGGTGAACTCGGCGCAGGCGGAGCGCCTCGTGGAGCTCGTGCTCGGCGCGCTCGACCTCCAGGGGCATGAGACGGTGCTGGACGCCTACTGTGGCGTAGGGCTGTTCACCGCCTTCATCGCGGAGGAGGCGGGGGCAGTCGTGGGCATCGAAATCAACGCCGCGTCGGTGGCCGACGCCGTCTACAATCTGGCCGACGCGCCGAACGTGACCCTGATCGAAGGCCAGGTGGAAGACGTCTTGCCGGAGCTGACCGAGACTTTCGACGCGGCGGTACTCGATCCGCCGCGCACGGGGTTGGATCCCGTGACGCTGGAGGCATTGATACACGCCTCGCCCGAGCGCGTGGTCTACGTCTCCTGCGACCCGGCGACGCTGGCGCGCGACGCCCGGCGACTGGTGGACGCGGGGTACACGCTCGCCTGGGTGCAGCCGGTAGATCTCTTCCCGCAGACCTTCCACATCGAAAGCGTGGCGTTGCTGACGCGCTGAGGGCCTTCCGGCCGCAGGCGATTACCTTGCCACGAAAATTTGCGGCTTCTCTCTGAAAGCATCTTATGGGGACTGTGTTGTTCGTGCTTGCCAACCTCAGCGGGCTGGTGGGCTTTCTCTATCCTTTCCTTTTGCCGGCGGCGCGCACTGCGTCCGGCGCGCGTCCTGATGCGCCCTTCGTCTTCTTCGCGTTGACCGCGCTGTGTTTGCTCGTGTTGATCGTGGACCTCACGGCGCGGGAGTTGGATGCGCGCACCGTGGCGCTGATGGGGGTCTTGGCGGCCGTCAATGCCGCGCTGCGCCTGGCGGAGACGACGATTCTCGTCATGCCGGGGGGCTTCTCGCCGGTGTTCCTGCTCATCATTCTGGCGGGCTACACCTTCGGGACACGCTTCGGTTTTCTCTTCGGCGCGCTCTCGCTGCTGGCCTCGGCGCTGGCGACGGGCGGCCTCGGCCCCTGGTTGCCCTATCAGATGACGGCAGCGGGGTGGGTGGGACTGGGCGCCGGCCTGCTGCCGCACCCTTCCCGGCGCGCGGTGCGGTTGGCGTGGCTGGTGGGCTATGGCGCGATTTGGGGATTGCTCTTCGGCGTGCTGATGAACCTCTATTTCTGGCCCTTCATGGCGGGGCCTACCGGCGGTCTGGAAGTGGGGCTTTCCCTGGCGGAGACGGTGCGGCGCTACGTGGTGTTCTACAGCGTCACCTCGCTGGGATGGGACGCCTTCCGCGCGGCCGGCAATGCCGCGCTGCTGGCGCTGCTGGCCGAGCCCCTCTTGCGGATTTTGGGTCGCTTTCAGCGCCGTACGGTGGTGGAGTGGCTATCCCCTGAAGAAGGATGATAGAAGGAGGCGCCATGTCCCTGCGGCACACCACCGCAAATGAAAATAATGGCCTGAGCGCAAACTGAAGTTTGCGTTACATTTGCCATGCAAGTGATTTTTCGCCTTTTCGCCTTTTCGCTTTTTCGCTGATCTCTATTTTCCGAGGAGATTTATGGAGCTACGTCTATTTCAAGTAGATGCTTTTACCCGCCGGCCGTTCCAGGGCAATCCTGCCGCCGTCTGCCTGCTGGATGAGGAGATCCCCGCGGCCGTGATGCAGGCGATCGCCGCAGAGATGAACCTCTCGGAGACGGCGTTTGTGCGCCCGTTGGACGGCGTCCCCTGGCGGGAAGCGCGGCGCTTCTCCCTGCGCTGGTTCACCCCCGTCGTGGAAGTGCGCCTTTGCGGACACGCGACCCTGGCGACGGCGGCGGTGCTGTTTCGTGAATGTGGGGTCATGGCGGAGACGGTGGCTTTCGAGACGCTGAGCGGTCCGCTCATGGCGCAGCGCGTGACCGCGGGCGACGCGGCGGGTGGGGTGCGGCTGGACTTTCCCGCCGATGCCCCCGCTGCGGTGGAGGCGCCGCCGGAGATCAGCGCCGCTTTGGGGGAAGTAGAGCTGCTCTGGGCGGGCGTCGGCCCCAAGACGCGGATGTTGCTGCTCCAGCTGGCGGAAGGGGCAGCGCTGCGCCGCCTGCGGCCGGATTTTGAGCGGCTCGGCGCGGCGATGCAAGCCGCCGGTTGGGATGGGCCCATCGTCACGGCGGCGGGAGAGCCGCCCTATGACTTCATCTCCCGTTTCTTTGCGCCTGGCCTGGGCATCAACGAGGACCCGGTCACCGGCTCAGCGCACACCGTGCTCGCGCCCTATTGGGCCGGTCTGACGGGGAAAGCGGCGTTCAGGGCGTATCAGGCCTCAGCGCGGGGCGGGGAATTGTGGGTCAGCCTGCTGCCTGGCGCGCGTGTGGAACTCCTCGGCGAGGCGGTCATCGTGTTGGAGGGGCGCCTGCGCTTGTAGGGAGGGATTTCTCGTCAGCGCGGCATGCCCGGGGACACAGTTCTGTGTCCCCGGGTGTGTTCTGGTCGCCGTGCGTTTAGAGCTGCGACGTGCAGTGCGGGCAGCGGGTGGCCTGGATGGGAATCTCGGTCGCGCAGTAGGGACAGGTCTTGGTCGCGGGCGCCGGCGCCGGTTCGGGCTTCTTCATCTTGTTCAGCTGGCGTACGATCAGGAAGATGACGAAGGCGACGATGAGGAAGTCAATGACCGTGCTGAGAAAGACGCCGTAGTTGAGCGTGGGTGCGCCGGCTTCCTTCGCCTGGGCCAGGGTTTTGTAGCCCGTCCCCGTGAGATCAATGAACAGATTGCTGAAGTCAATCTTTCCCAATAAGAGCCCGATGGGCGGCATGATGATGTCGTTGACGAAGGACGTCACGATCTTGCCGAAGGCGCCGCCGATGATGATGCCGATGGCCAGGTCCATGACATTTCCACGGTTGATGAACTTCTTGAACTCCTGCCACATGGTTTGATCCTCCTTACCAATGTGATGGCGTACAAAAACAAATTTCGGCGCTAAGGGAGGGCCCGGCGCAGGCCCTGCTTACAGCACCTCAACCAGCGAGCCGGCTTCGGTCTTGCTGACCTGGATGCGCACCGGAAAGGCGTCGCGGAGCTCCTCGATGTGCGTGATGACGAGGATGAGGTCGAAATCTTCCTGCACCGCCTTGATCGCCTCCACCAGGCGTTGTCGGCCATCGTCGTCGAGGGAACCGAAGCCCTCATCCACGAAGAGGGTGCGCGGACGCACGCCCGCGCGTTGCGCCAGCAATCGCGCCAGCGCCACACGGATGGCGAAGTTGACGCGGAACTGTTCCCCGCCGGAGTAATTCTCGTAGGGCCGCGAGCCTTTCTCGTCGCTGATGAGGATGTCCAGCGTCTCGCGGAGGTTGCCCCCTTTGGTCTCCCGCTGGGTCTCGAAGCGCACGTGCATTTTGCCGTCGGAAAGCTGCTCCAGCAGGCGATTGGCTTCCAGCTCGAAGAGCGGCAACGTGTGCTCGATGATCATCGCGGGGATGCCGTTGACGCCGAAGGCCTCCCGCAATTCCTTGAGCCGGGCGCTGCGTTGACCTACCGCGAGGTGCTGCTCGCGCAGCTGTGCGAGCCGGCGCTCCTGCGTGTCGAGCGCGTGCAGCTGCTGCTGCATGGCCCCTACTCGCTGTCGCGCGCTCGCCTCTCGCTGCCGGGCCTCTTGCACGCTTTGCTGCACTCCTGGCACGGTCTCCAGCTGCGGACGGAGCGCCTCGTAGGCCGTTTGGAGCGCCTGACGTTCCTGCCCCAGCTGCGCCAGCCGTTGCTCCTGCGCCGCGCCTTCGAGCGTCAGCCGTTTGAGCGCTTCCTCCTCGCCCTGAACGCCGACGCGCGCTTTCTCCAGCTCACGGTAATCGGCTTCGGCGCTGGCGAGCGTTTGCACGCGCGCTTTGAGGGCGTTGTGGGCAGCGGCGTCGTAACCCAGGCGCGACAGTTCGGCGAGCACTTCTTGCAGCGCCGCTCGCGCCTCGGGTGCGTATTCCCCGGCGGCGAGGCGCGCGGCGATGGCGTCCCTCTCGGCCTGCAACCGCGCGCGGGCCTCGCGTTCCGCCTCACCGTAGGCTTCCAGCTCCAGCTGCTTGCGGAGCGCCGCGATCTCTGCCTCGAACGCCGCGATGCGCCGGCGAGCTTCCTCGGCCTGCTCCAACTGCTGCCGCATGTAGTCGAGCCGTTGTTCCAGCTGCGTGCGCAGATGTAAGGTCTTGTCGTGTTCGCGGATTTGCTGTTCGAGGGCGGCCTCCCGCGCCTGCAAGTCGCGCACTCCCTGCGCGTTGTTGCGATATTCTTCCGCCATGGCGTTGCCCTCGGCCTGGAGTTGCGCCAGCAGCTGCGCCTGATGCTCCGAAGTGAGCGGCTGTCGGCAAAGGGGGCAGCTGGCTTCTGCCTGCGTCAGCGCGTCGAGCCGCTCTTTGGTCTCTCCCATCAGCGCTTTCAACTGGCGATTGCGCTCGATCAGGCCGCTGCGCTTCATCTGCGCCTCTTGCAGGTCGGCGCGCGCTTTCTCCAGCTCTTCGGCCACCTGCGCCGTGAATTCCAACTGCCCTTCGATCTCCTCCAGGCGGGCGAGGAACTCCGGCGTCGGGAGCCGTTCCTGCAGGGGACGGATCTGGCCCTGGCGTTCGCGGATCTCCTGCTCGATGCGGGCGCGCGCGGTGGCCAGCGCCTGCTCCTTACGCGCGCTTTCGAGTTCCAGCGCGTGAATGCGCTGACGCAGGGCGTCCGCCTCACGGGTGAGGGTTTTCTCCGCGCGCGCTTTTTCCTCTTGCAAGCGCGCTGCCTGGCCCAATTTCTCGCTCCAGGCGCGCTCTTCGGCCAGCGCCGCCTGATATTCCTTGAGGCGGGACTCGATGGCGGGCGCCCGTTCCAGGAGCTCCTGGTAGGCGCGACGGCGCTCTGCGTGGGCGAGCTGTTGTCGCTGTAAGTCGGCCAGGCGCTGTTGTTCCTCGTCGGCATGACGTCGGGCCTCGGCGAGCTGGCGTTGCAGGGCGGCCGCCTGTTCCTGCACGCGGGTGAGCGCATCGAGAGCCTCTTGCGCCTCCTTCACCCGCCCGGCCGCTTCCTGGGCCTCGGCTTCGGCCTGAGCCAGCGCCTTCTGATAGGCGGGACGCTGCATCAATTCCTGTTCGATCTCGGCGATCCGCCGGGCGAGCTCCTTCTCCTCCGCCTGAACCGTGGCGAGTGCCTGACGGGCGCGCTCCGCGTAACGCTCCCACTGATCGAGCCCCAGGATCACGCTGAGGACCCGCTTGCGGTCGGAGGGCGTCTGCACGGTGAACTCGTCCGCGTGGCCCTGCCGCAGATAGGCCGAATTGATGAAGGTGTCGTAATCCAGGCCGAGGCGTTCGACGATGCGCGTTTGCGTCTCCCGGAGGGCATTGCCGTTGAGCAAGCGCCACCCGTTGGTGGTCTGCACCTGAAAATCGAGGATCGAGCTGGCGGAGCGCCGGCCCTGTTGGTCGCGGCGACGCAGGATGCGGAAGCGGTGCTCTTCCCCGCCCTGATAGGCCATGCGGAAGACGAATTCGACTTCCATGAGGGTCTCGCCTTGCTGGACGAGCGCTTCGTCGTGGCCATAAGGCGTGCGCGCGCGTCCCCACACGGCCCAGGTGATGGCGTCGAGCAGCGCGGATTTGCCGGCGCCGTTGTCACCGATCAGGCTGGCGACGTGCACGCCGCGCAGGTCGAGGTCGGTTTCACGATGCGACAGAAAATTACGTAGATGCAGTTCTTCCGGGATCATCTCTCATGCTTCAGCCGCTGGCTTGCCCTTGTAGCCTTTGGCGACGATGAATTGTTCCCATGATTCCTTCCGCGAGGCCTCCGGCTTATGGATTTTGACTGGATGGAAGGCCATTTTGACGTCGTGAATCACGGCGGGGAGGTCCTCCCCTTGAAAGACTTTGATCACCAGGTTGCCGCCCGGCTTGAGCAGGGCGTGCGCCACGGCAAGCGCCGCGCGGGCCAGTTCCATGGAGAGGACGTGATCGTGCAACTTCACGCCGGTCGTCTCCGGCGCGGCGTCGCTCACGATTGCGTCCACCGGGCCGCCCGCCGCGGCGATGAGCGCCGCCTGCACTTTCGCGTCGGTCATGTCTCCCTGCAAAAAGGTCACGTCGGGAAGCGGCTCGATTGCCTGCAGGTCCACGGCGATGACGCGCCCCTGCGGTCCGACGAGGTCCACGAGCACCTGCGACCATGAGCCCGGCGCGGCGCCCAGGTCCACGACGACGTCTCCGCGTCGGATGAGGTGGAATTTCTCCTGGATTTGCAGCAATTTGTACGCCGAGCGCGCGCGGTAGCCCTCGCTCTTGGCTTGCTGAAAGAAGCGATCCTGTTGTTGTTGGGTGCGCCAATGCGGTCGGTTGGGCATGTCACCTCCTGGAGCCGGGGGACTCTTTCAGCGCCGCTGGGCCTTGACCTGGTAGGCCTCGAATTGGGGCAGCAACGTGTGTGGAATCCTGCCGACGATGTACGTGCCCTGCTCCTGATACTCTTCCGTCTGGATCAGGCCCCGTTCGTGGAAGAGGCTGACCAAATCGCCCCGGTCGAAGGGCAGTTGCACTTTGACGCGGGCCATTTCGGCTTCCAGCGCTTCTTCCAGCCGCAGTTTGAGCGTGTCGAGACCGTAGCCCGTCAGCGCGGAGATCGCCACCGTGTTGGGGAGATCGTAGAGCGCCAATCCGGCGGCCTGCGGGTCCTCAAAGCGGTCCACCTTGTTGAGCGCGGTGAGGAGGGGGATGTCGCTCGCGCCGATTTCTTGCAGGGTGTCATAGACGGCGCGGGCCTGCTCGCGGGCCTGTGGATGGCTCGCGTCTATGACGTGCAACAGCAGATCGGCCTCCTGCACCTCTTCGAGCGTGGCGCGGAAGGCCGCGATGAGCGTGGTGGGCAACTTTTGGATGAAGCCCACGGTATCGGTGATGAGGATCGCAGTGCCGCCGGGCAGGTCTACGCGGCGGACGGTGGGGTCGAGGGTGGCGAAGAGCTCGTCGGCGACGTAGATTTCCGAACCGCTGAGGGTATTGAGCAAGGTGGACTTGCCCGCGTTGGTGTAGCCCACGAGCGCCACGGTCGGCAGACCGCCGCGCCGTCGTTGATGACGGTGCCGGGCGCGATGGGCGCGCACCTCTTCCAGCTCACGCTCGATTTGGGCGATGCGTCGGCGGATGATGCGGCGATCCAGTTCCAACCGCGTCTCGCCGGGGCCGCGGAGGCCCACACCGCCGGTCGCGCCGCCCGCGCGTCCCCCGGTCTGCTGCGAGTAGGCGCGGTCGGTCCACGCCTGCGTGAGGCGGGGCAGGCGATATTCGTACTGCGCCAGTTCCACCTGCAGGGCGCCTTCGCGCGTGTTGGCGTGCAGGGCGAAGATGTCCAGAATCAAGCCGGTGCGGTCCAGCACTTTGACTTTGTCGCCGAAAATAGCTTCGAGCTCGCGCTGATGGCGGGGGCTGAGCTCGTCGTCGAAGATCACCACGTCCGCGCCGAGCTCGTGCACGGTGCCGGCAATTTCCTCGGCCTTGCCCTTGCCCACGAAGGTCGCCGGGTGGGGTTGATCCAGCCGCTGGGTGGACTTGCCGACCACTTCAAGGCCGGCGGTTTCGGCAAGGCGTTCGAGCTCCGCGAGGGATTCGGCGGCGCTCCAGGCGTGTTCCACGTAGCGCCCGGCGGGCCTGCTTTTCCAGTCTACGCCGACCAGAAAAGCGCGCTCTGGCGGGCTCAGAGTTTCTTTGGCGATGGCTTCTCTACCCAAATATGGCCTCCCATGG
>JAGPHL010000278.1 GCA_018055515.1 Anaerolineae bacterium | reverse complement strand
GATGAGGAAATCCTGGCGGCAGAAGTCCAGCCATTGTCGGGGTGGGGACCTGACTCCGATGCCAGTTCTGCTTGACACCAGCTTCCTCTTCGCGCTGAGCGACACCAGTGATCGGCACCACCCGCAGGTTTTGGCGGCAGCCCAGACAATCGCAGAATGCAGATGCCTCTTTGGATTTCACGGATGCGGCGTTGGTGGCTATTGCCGAACGGCGCAATGTGAAACGTATCCTCACGTTAGACCGCCGCGATTTTACCCTCGTCAGGCCTCGTCACTGCTCCCATTTTGAGATTTTGCCGTAAGTTCTAGAGTTTGTACGACTGCCGGCGCTTCTGCCAGCGAGAGGATCAGCGCTGCCGGGCGGACGGTTTGTTCGGCGGTGTAGGGATAGCGCGCGACCCGCTCAAAGGGATCCATCGCGTGCAGCTCTGCCGGCAGGGCCGCTGGTTTCCACACTGTCTTGAAGCCGAAGCTGTGCGCGGGCAACACGTCGTCCGTGTAGTAATCCCCCACCATGACGGTCAGCGCGGCGCGCGCCGGCCAGTCGTCGTAGAAGGCGCGATCGCGTTTGAGCGCCTGTTGCGTATCTGGCGTGAGGATGGCGCTGAAGTAAGGCGTCAGGCCGAGCGCGTCCAGGATCGGCTGCTGATATTTGCGCAGCCCTTTCGTCGCTATTACCAGCGCGCGTTCGGGTGCGGCGAGGGCCTGCAGGGCCTCGCGCGCGCCGGGATGGAGCGCGGCATAAGGGGGGCGGGCGTGTTCGCGGATCAGCGCCTCGACGCTGGTCGTGACCGGCACGCCGAGCTGCCGGCCGACCGCCTGGAAGATGTCGTCCCAATCCATGGCCAGGGCCGGCGGACAGGTGGGATCGGCCTGCCGGCGGAAGTTCTCCTCCACCAACAGGCGCCGTAATGCCTGGGACTCCAACCCCGAGGCCGCCAGTTCGTCTAAGATGGCCGGCAGCACCACCGCTCGGAAGGGACCGTCAACGAGCGTGCCGTCCAGATCAAAGAAGATGACGGTTTGAAGCGTGCGCGGTGGCCTGTGAGACGTCATGCGTCATCCCTTCCTGGTCACGGGAGCTCCACGGGCAGCTGCCCTTGCGGTTCGGCCTCGCCACGGAGGACGGCCAGGAGCGCTTCCAGCAGGGGTGGGTTCAGGCCGTAGGTTGCCAGGAGGGCGGGGCCTTCCGGCATTCCCGCCAGGTCGTAGGGTGTGCGGAGGGCGACAACGATGACGGGTGACGCCGTTTCCGTGAAGGCTTCCACCAATTCCCGCTGCCTGGGATAGCGGGCCGCGTCGGCGAGGGCGATGATGACCGGCCGGCCGTCACGGGCCATGCTGAGCGCGCTCTGACGTTGCTCCCGCGTCGGCTGCTCGTCCACGACGATGAAGGGGACGTTCAGCGCGCGGCCCAACCCGTCGGCGGTAGGCGTTTCCACGACGAGCAGTTTGGCGTCAGGCGTGAGGGGCAACGCCGGCGGCGTCCCGGCGCGGACCAGGGTGATGGCCTGGGCCGCGACGGCGCGGGAGAGCGTTTTGGCCTCCGCGGTGCCGCAGGTGGCGTCAGCCACGGTCGCGTCCACTAAAGTGGGGGTAAGCAGCCCAAACCGCGCCTTGGCCTGGAGCACGCGGCGCACGGCCTCATTCAAGCGCGTCTCGGAGATCCGGCCATCCAGGACGCGGGCGCGGAGCTCCTCAAAGGCGGCGCGATGGAGCGCGTGATCACGGTTGAAGAGCAACAAGTCGGCGCCGGCCTCGAGCGCGGTCGCCGCTGCGAGGGGCACCGGATAGCCGCTCTGCGCCAGCGCGCCCATTTCCAGGGAGTCGGTGACGAGCAGGCCGCCGTAGCCCATCTCGTCGCGCAGCAGGCCGGTGAGCACTTTGGGGGAAAGGGTGGCGGGCAGCCCTGGCGTGGCGTCAATCGCCGGGAAGGTGACGTGCGCGGACATGATGCCGGCCACATCCGCCGCCATCGCCGCTTTGAAGGGCACGAATTCTACCGCCTCCAGCCGGGCGCGGTCGTGGGGCACCACCGGCAGGGAAACGTGCGAGTCTACGCCGGTATCGCCGTGGCCGGGAAAATGCTTGCCGAAAGCGAGCACGCCCTCGGCCTGCAGTCCCTCCAGGAAGGCAACGCCGCAGGCGGCGACGCGCGCCGGATCGGAGCCGAAGGAGCGGATGCCGATGACCGGATTCGCCGGGTTGTTGTTGACGTCCAGATCGGGCGCGAAATCGGTGTTGATCCCGACGGCGCGCATCTCGGCGGCCAGCGCTTGCGCGACGCGGCGGGCGTTCTCTACATCACCGGTCGCCGCCAGCGCCATCGCGCCGGGGAACTCGGTGAAACCTTTGTTCTCGGTCAGACGGGCGACGCGACCGCCCTCCTGATCTATGGCGATGAGCAGTCCCGGATGGCCGCTCTCCAGCGCGGCGCGCTGCAGGGCGTGGGTCAACTCCGCTACCTGGCGCGGGGAGTCTACGTTGCGCGCGAAGAGGATGACGCCGCCGACGTGATAATTGCGGAGCATCTCCAGCAGGGCCGGCTCTGGCGTCAGCCCGTCGAAGCCGATCACCATGACCTGGCCGAGTTTTTCTTCCAACGTCATGTGCGCCAGCAGCGCTTCGATGTCGGGAGCAGCGGTCGAGGTCGGACGCGGGGTATAGGGCGGCGGCGGGACAGCCGTCGGCGTGGAATCGGGCCATGCGGTCATCGGTCTGCAACCTCCCGGAAGGATGAGAAGTAACACGAGAAACGCGAAAAGGGCGCGGATGTGGCTTTTCATGTTTCGCCTGTCACCTTTCGGGGGTAGAGACGGCCTGGCGGGCCGTCTCTACCTGATCCGTTCCTGAAAGATCCCTTACCGCAGCGTATAACCTTCGGCGGCGGCGGGGACGTATTTGGCGTCGGCCCAGATGTAGTAGAAGAGGGGCGGGTACATGACGTTGTAGGAGGGGTTGCCGAGGCCAACGGGGAGGCTGCTGGTGGTGAAG
>JAGPHL010000058.1:9905-13329 GCA_018055515.1 Anaerolineae bacterium | reverse complement strand
GGGGGAGGCTGCGGATCGTGCGCAGGTTGGCGGTCACATCCTCGCCGATCTGCCCATCGCCGCGCGTGGCGCCGAGCGTGAGTTGTCCCTCGGTGTAGTGCAGCACGACGGTCAGCCCGTCGAACTTGGGTTCGATGACATACGCCAGCGGGGGAGCGTCGGGCGGCAGCCATTTGGCGATGCGCGTCTGCCAGGCGGCGAGTTCCCCGGCGCTGGTGGCCTTATCAAGGCTGAGAATGGGGGCAGGGTGCGTGACTTTGGTGAAGGCCTCTGCTGGCGTCGCCCCGACGCGCTGGGTGGGCGAGTCCGGCGTCACCAGCTCCGGGAAGGCCGCTTCGATGGCCCGCAGGGCGTCCATCAGCGCGTCGTATTCCGCATCGCTGATGACGGGACTGTCGAGCACATGATAGCGGTAATTGTGATAGGCGATCTGTTGGCGCAGGCGTTCGGCTTCTACACGGGCGGCGTCAAGGTCCATACGGCACTCCTCGGAGAATGCGTGATGCGTGATGCGTAATGCGTAATGCGTGATGCAAACAGCATTTCCTCTCTGAAGCCCTTTTGAAAATAGAAATCAGGGAGCGGTGAAACGTGGAGAGGGCTCACCCCTCACTTCCTCTACGGCGCTTCTACCAGATAATTCGCTGCCCCCCAACCCTCGCGTTCGGGATTCGTCTCATCTTTGAGCAGCCACCAGGTGAGGCCGTCCGCCTCCTGCGGTCCCCCGGCCACGATGAAGAGGCTGCCTTCTGCAGCGATGGTGACCCGCTCACTGCGGGTGCCCGGCGCAGCGCGCAGATTCAAGCCGGCGGCGCCGGTGCCGTTCACCCGCACGCGACTGCCGATATCAATGCCTTTTCCTGTTGAGGGCGGCAAGGGCGGCGGCGTGACGGTAGGCGTGGATGTAGCGGTCGGAGTAGGGGTGGCCAGACGCAAGTCCCCCGTCGGCAACGGGCCGGCCGGAGCGGCCCCCGGCTCCTGCAGCAGCCGCGCCGCTGCGATGAACAGGCCCGCGATGGCCAGCGCCAGTAATGCCAGACAGCCCCAACGTCCTGCCGCGCCCCAACTTCGGCTTGAAATGTGGGCCTCTGTCCGCGGCGTATTCACGCCCGTTCCACTTCCATGTGCAATCCTGGAATTTGGGTGCGCTTTTCGATCGTGTTCATCAGACTCGTCAGCCCCAGGACCACCACCAGGTAGATCAGACCGACGACGAGGAGAATTTCCATCGGTTTGTAGTACTTGCTGATGAGGAACTGTCCCCGCGCCAGCAAGTCCGGCACGGTGATGACGAACACGACGGACGTGTATTTGACCATGTAGGCGACTTCGTTCGACCAGGCGGGGATTGCCAGCCGTAACGCCTGCGGCAGGACGATGTGCATGATCGCCTGCAGCTGGCTCATTCCCAACGCGCGCGCCGCCATGATCTGTCCGACATTGATCGCCTGGAAGGCGCTGCGCAGGTATTCCGCCTGATACGCGCCGCTGTTCAACCCCAGCGCCAGGTAGGCCGAGGTCATCTGGCTCAGGATGAGGAATTGAGCCGGGATGCCCGCGGCGTCCAGCGCGCGGGCGATGTCGGGAAAGCCGTAGTAGATGACGAAGAGCTGTACCAGGAGGGGCGTCCCACGAAAGAGCTCCACGTAGGCGATGGCGAGCCAGCGCAGCCAACGCGGGCCATACATGCGCAGCATGGCTGTCGGAATGCCGATCACCAATCCCAGAAGGAGGGCCACCGCGCTGATTTGAAGCGTGGTCAGCAGGCCGTACCCCAGGTCAGGCCAGATCATGTCCCAGAATGCCAGGAGTCCTGCCATGGCTCACTCCTTTTCCTGCATTTGACCGTAGAGTTCGCTGATCTTGCCCAGGAATTCTCGTGTGCGGGGATGCTGGGGATTATCGAAGATCTGTTGGGTCGGCCCTTGTTCGGCGATGACCCCGCCTTCCATGAAGATCATGCGCGTGGAAACTTCCCGCGCGAAGCCCATCTCGTGCGTCACCACGATCATGGTCATGCCCTCTTTGGCGAGCTTCTTCATCACCTCCAGCACTTCGCCGATGAGCTCGGGGTCGAGCGCCGAGGTCGGTTCGTCGAACAGCATCACCTCTGGCTCCATGGCCAGGGCGCGGGCGATGGCGACGCGCTGTTTCTGTCCGCCGGAGAGCTGCGCCGGGTAGAGGTCGGCCTTGTCGCTCAGCCCTACGCGATCCAGCTCGAAGCGCGCCAATTCCTCAGCCGCCGCCTTGGGCATTTTCTTCACCTTGGTGAGCGCGATCGTCACGTTATTCAGCGCGTTCAGGTGATTGAACAGGTTGAAATCCTGAAAGACCATGCCGACCCGCTCGCGGATTTTGTTCACGTTAGCGTGGGGCGCGGTGATTTCGTCATCGCCGATCCAGATGCGTCCTTTGTCGGGGCGGGTGAGGAGGTTGATGCAGCGCAGCATCGTGCTCTTGCCGGTGCCGCTTGGCCCGATAACGACGAGGACCTCGCCCTCGTGGATTTCCAGCGAGACGCCTTTGAGCACCTGTGTGGGCCCGTAGGACTTGTGTAAGTCTTCGACGCGGATAATGACAGCGCTCATGGGTGGCTCCTTGGGTTTAATGGGCTTCTTCTAATGGCGTGGGCAGACGGAGCACGTGCTCAACATGATCCAGTCCCCGGTTCGTCAAAAAGGTCATGGTGAAATAAATCAACGCGCAGAGGCTGTAGACAATGAAGGATTGATAAGTCCGTGCGGCGACTTGCTGGGAGCGGCGTAACAATTCTGCTAACCCGACCGCATAGACCAGGGAGGAATCTTTGATCACGATGGCGGCTTCATTCGACCAGGAAGGGATGGCCAGCCGCAAGGCTTGTGGCAGGATGATCGCCGTGATGGCCTGTACCTGCGTCATGCCTAACGCTTGCGCGGCGAGCATCTGCCCGGAGCCGATGGATTGAATGGCCCCGCGCAATAACTCCATCTGATAAGCGCTGCTACAGAATCCCAGCGCGATGCAGCCGGCGAGGAAAGGGGGAATCTTCACCACAGACGAAATCCCATAAAAGAGGATAAAGAGCACGACCAGCGAGGGCAGGCCGCGCAGCACGACGCTGTAGGCCTGAGCGAAGCCCGCTGCGACCTTGCTGCCGTAGACGCGCAGCAAGGCCAGGGGCAAGCCGATGAGAAAGCCGCTCAGCAACGCAATTACCGTGATGGCGAGACTCAGCAGCGCCCCCTCGAGCAAGTACGGCAGGCTATTGAGAATATCGGGGAGTTTTTCCATGGCGGGTTCCTTCGAAAATAGAGATCAGCGAGTCAGCGAAAAAGCGAGTCAGCGAAGCGAGCTCCCCAAACAACGCGCTTCAGCGCGATTGGCTCGTGTCAGGCTGGAGATGGAATCCCCAGCCAAACTGGCGAGCCGTCACAGCCTCTGC
>JAGPHL010000058.1:0-9805 GCA_018055515.1 Anaerolineae bacterium | reverse complement strand
GAATCCCCAGCCAAACTGGCGAGCCGTCACAGCCTCTGCTCACGACTCACATTTTCATTCCTGGATGGTGTGCGCTAGCACATGGCGTTTCCGACGAGGGTGTTTTGGCCAGGTAATGTGCCCGACCAAAACACCCCGTTTGACTTGTGGCGCCCTTGAGAGGCGGCTTCATCTCAGAAGCCGGGACTGCGCCTATTCGGTCGCCCCCAGATATTGATCGGCCAGCTTCTCGATGGTGCCGTCGTCCCACATTTGCTGAACCACGGTGTTCAGTTGCTCCTGGAGGCGCGAGGACCCCTCGCGGACGGCGATGGCCATGTTTTCGCCGGAGAGGTTTTGTTCCAGGGCCATGATAACGCCGCCCTGAGCGATGTAAGCCTTCGCGGCGAAATAGTCCATCGCCACGACATCAATGCGCCCGTTCTTGAGGTCCGCGATGGCGAGCTCGGCGCGCTCATAGCGGGAGACGTCGGAGTCCTTGGACTTACCAGTCGCGACGAGGTTTTCCTGGACCCAGGTTTCGTGAATGGTGCCTGCCTGGACGCCGATCTTCTTACCGGCCATGTCTTCGGCCGTGTTGATGACCAGCGGCGAGCCTTCCTTCACCAGGATGGCGTCGGTGCCGATGTGGTAGTTGATGGTGAAGTCCACTTCCTTGTCGCGCTCGGGAGTGGCGGACATGGCGGCGATGATGGCGTCAATCTGCCCGGCCTTGAGAGCGGCGATCAGGCCGTCGAAGCTGATGTCCTTGATCTCGACGGTGAGGCCCAGGCGCTTGCCCACTTCGCGGATCACGGCGATGTCGAAGCCGTCGAAGTCGTTCTGTTCGTTGATGAACTCGAAGGGCGGGTAATCGGCGGAGGTGCCGACCACGATCTTCCCGGCCGCTTGAATGCGGCTCCAATCATCGTCAATCGGGGCTTCTGCTGTGGGGGTGGAGTTGCACGCGCTCAGCGTCAGGGACAGCAACATCATCAGGGACAGGGCAAAGGCAAACCAGGTGCGTTTCATCTTGAATCCTCCTTCTGCTACTGAAATTTGAGGTGAAACATCGTTTGCTGCGCTTCCTGCTTATACGAAGGTATTGGAACGAAGCAGGAATGCAATCTTTCCTTATCGTACTCAAACCGGGGCTGCTGTCAAGTCGCTCGCTGATTTGGCGGAACGCGGTATACTATGGCGCGATAGTGAGCCGGAAAGGTCGGCGGCCTTGTGACGCTGCCCTTTCCTGCTCACCAGGTGTTATGACGGGAGCGTTTCATGCAGGTAAAAATCCTTGATGAGCAGCACAATGCGGTGAGCTGGGAGCTGCGCCGGCCCCTGGTCGAGATCGAACTTGGCATTCTGGGGGGGATGTTGCTGCTCATCGCCGGGCTGTTTTTCGTCCAGAGTGCGGTGCGATGGCCCTTCATCGCCGGCGTGGTGACGCTGGCCCTCGGTGCGGCATTTTACGTGGCGTTCACGACGCCGCTGTGGGAACAGGGGGCGATGGAGCGCCCGCCGGAGGGTGGCACGGTGACGTGTGAGCGGCGCTGGCTGTTGCGCCGAGAGCTGGAACGCTGGGAGGCGCCGCTGGACTCGGTGGAGAGCGTCGGCGTGATGTTGCGCACGGTGGAGGAGACTGACGGCCATGTGGTTCCGGCGGCGCGCTGCTACGTGCGGTTGGCGGAAGGGGGAGCCCCCATCCCGCTCACCGGCTGGGCGACGGTAGAGTCGGCGACGCAGCTCGCGCAGAGCTTCGCCCGCGCGGCGCGACTGCCGGTGGAAACGGCCTGAGGCCGGAGGGGGCGCACATGGGCCTTCTCAGAAAATAGAACCCGTGCCCAGAAAATCTGTGTGCTCTGTGGAAAAATTAAAATCGTCGTTTCAATCGCCTTGCAAAGCTCACGAAGACCGAAAATGATCAGGCGGTGAGGGCCGATGGGACGCTCGAAGCTCTATCAACTGGATGCCATTGTCCTGGCGCGCCGCGATCAGGGCGAGGCGGACCGTGTGTTGATGGTGCTGGCTGCGGACGGACGGCATGACCTGCTGGCGCGCGGCGTGCGCAAGCCCCGTTCGCGCAAGGGCGGCCATTTGGAGCTCTTTTGCCGGACGCGGATGCTGGTATCGCGGGTGCAGGGCTCGTGGGACATCATCAGCCAGGCGGAGGCCATCACGCTGCGGGCGGGCTTGCGCGAGGATTTTGTGCGTGCGACCGGCGCGCGTCACGTCGCCGAGCTGGTGTTACGTTTCTTCGAGGGTGAGACGGAGCCGGCGCTCTTCGATCTGGTGGACGCGACGCTCACGTTGCTGGAGCAGGAAGCGGAGCCGGAGCGGGTCTTGCGCTGGTATGAGCAGCACCTGCTCAGCCTGGCCGGCTTCCGTCCCGAATGGCGCACCTGTGTGGGCGAGCGTGAGGATAAACCGTGCCGGGCTTCCTTGCGTCCCCGCCCTGAGGATCGCCGACCCTATGGCCTTGACCTGGAACGGGGCGGCGCGTTGTGTCAGGAGTGCGCCGCAGGTGTGACAGAGATGACGGGCGGCTTGCTTTCGCCGAGCGCGCTTTCGTGGCTGCAGGCGTTGCAGCGGGAAGCCTATCCCGCGCTGGCCGGGACGCCGCTCTCGGCGCGGACGGCGGCGGAACTGGCGCGGTGGATGGAGCGGTACATCTCCTTTCACCTGGAGCGCCGGCTGTCCGCTCTGCGGATGATGCGCGACTATCGCGCCGCACCGCCGCAGGAGTAAAAACGGTTTGTCCACGTGCTTACGTGCTCAGGTGTCCACGTGTCCACGTGCCCATGTGCTCAGGTGTCCACGTGCTTACGTTTCCACATGATTTTGAGATTCACTGATTCGCTTTCTCGTTTTTTCGCCGATTCGCTGATTCGCTTTCTCGTTTTTTCGCCTTTTCGCTTTTTCGCCTTTTCGCTGACTGCTGACCCGCTGATCTCTATTTTTGGAGGAGCTGCAACCATGGGCACAGAAGCTTTTATCGCGCCGGAACGCTACGTCACGCCGGCTTTTGTGTTGCGTTCGTATCTGCCGGGGGATGGGGACCTCCTTGCTGAGGCGGTCAACGGCTCCTATGAGCATCTCACCCCGTTCATGCCGTGGGCCAAACCCCATCAGAGCGTGGAGGAATCCGAAATCACGGTGCGGCGTTTCCGGGCGCGCTATCTGTTGAACGACGATTTTGTCCTGGGCATCTTCAGCTCCGATGAACGGCAGTTGCTGGGAGGCAGCGGCTTTCATCTGCGCGAGGGCGGCTTGCCGCAGCGCGCCGCGGAAATCGGCATGTGGATTCGCGCCGACGCCGCCGGCAAAGGGTTGGGCACGGCGGTGCTGCGGGCGCTGCTCACCTGGGGCTTCACCGAGTGGCCCTGGGAGCGCCTTGCCTGGCGCTGCGACGGGCGCAATCTCGCCAGCCGCCGCACGGCCGAAAAAGCTGGCCTGACCCATGAAGGCGTCTTGCGGCAGCACTTGCTCCTGGCAGACGGCTCGCGGCGGGACACGTATCTCTATGCAATGTTGAAAGTGGACTGGTTGGCGCAGCGTGGCGCGTGAGGCGTAACACTACGAGTGACGAGGGGAAAATGTTGACGTTTCAAGAAATCATCATGCGGTTGCAGCAGTTTTGGTCTGAACAAGGCGCGTTGATCTGGCAGCCCTACAACGAGAAAGTGGGCGCCGGGACGATGAACCCGGCGACCATCCTGCGCGTGTTGGGGCCGGAGCCGTGGAATGTGGGCTACGCCGAGCCTTCCTTCCGCCCCGATGACGGGCGCTATGGCGACAATCCCAACCGGATGCAGATGCACACCCAATTCCAGGTCATCCTCAAGCCCGATCCCGGCGATCCCCAGGAGCGTTACTTGCGCAGCCTGGAGGCCCTGGGCATCAAGCGTGAGGAGCACGACATCCGCTTCGTGGAGGACAACTGGGAGAGCCCTGCTCTGGGCGCCTGGGGGTTGGGTTGGGAAGTCTGGCTCGACGGGATGGAGATCACACAGTACACCTACTTCCAGCAGGCGGGCGGGCTGAACCTGGAGCTGCCGGCGGTGGAAATCACCTACGGCCTTGAGCGCCTGGCCATGTACCTGCAAGGGGTCGCCTCGGTGTGGGAGCTCTCCTGGGATGGACAGCACACCTATGGCGAGATTCTCCTGGATCAGGAAGTGGATTATTGTCGCTACGATTTCGAGCTCGCCGACATCGAGCGGGTGCAGACGATGTACGAGCTCTTCGAGGCCGAGGCGCGCAGCTGCCTGGAGGCGGGCCTGGTCGTCCCGGCCCTCGACTATATCCTGCGCTGTTCTCACGCCTTCAACCTGCTGGATTCCCGTGGCGTGGTGGGAGTGACCGAGCGGGCGAGCTTCTTCAAGCGGATGCGGAGCCTCTCGCGGCGCGTCGCCGACGCCTATCTGGCGCAACGCAACGCGGCGGGCTTCCCCTGGCGGGGGCGACCTGGCCTGCGCACGTCTGCTGTCGCCTCTCAGGGACATCCGTTGCGCCTGCCCCTGGGGGAGCTGGGGTCCGCCTCGCAGGTGACCACGTCATCAACGCACGCGCCGTTCCTCTTCGAGCTGGGAGTGGAGGAGTTGCCCGCCTCGCATTTGAGCGAAGCGCTGGCGCAGCTCCGCACGATGGTCCCGGCGGCGCTGGCCGAAGCGCGTCTGGAGCATGGAGCGCTGCACATTTGGGGCACGCCGCGCCGCCTCATCGTTTTCGTGGAAGAGCTGGCGCTGTGGCAGCCCGATCAGGAGCGCGTGGTCAAGGGACCGTCCGCGCGTGCTGCCTTCGACAAGGACGGCGCCCCGACCCGTGCGGCGGAAGGTTTCGCCCGCGCTCAGGGCGTCGCCGTCGCCGCGTTGCGGGTGGAGACGCTGGAGGGCGGCGAGTACGTCGTCGTCACCCGGCGGGAGGCGGGGCGTCCCGCTGCGGAAGTGCTCGCGCAGCTGCTCCCCGGTTGGATGGCCGGGCTGCGTTTTCCGCGTTCCATGCGCTGGAACGAGACGGGCGTCGCCTTCAGCCGCCCGGTGCGCTGGATAGTGGCCCTGTTGGGCGAGGATGTGATCCCCTGCAGCTACGCGGGGGTGGTGAGCGGTCGGCTCACGCGCGGGCCGCGTCCTGCCGGCTCGCCGGAGGTGGCGCTGACGGATGCGTGCGCCCTCAAGCCGACCCTCGAATCTTATGGCGTGCTGGTGGATCCCGAGGTGCGGGCGGCGACCATCCGCTCACAGGTGCAGGCCCTCGCGGAAGGCGTGGGCGGGCGGATTTTGGAGGACGCGGCGTTGCTGGAGGAGGTGACGAACCTGGTGGAGGTGCCGACGGCTTTGCTGGGCAGTTTCGAGACGCGCTATCTCGAATTGCCGCAGGAGGCCCTCGTCGCGGTGATGAAGAAGCATCAGCGTTACTTCCCCGTCTTCGATGCGGAAGGCCGGCTGTTGCCCTACTTCATCGCCGTGCGAAACGGCGGACGCGAGCACCTGGACATCGTCCGCGCCGGCAACGAGGGCGTGATTCGAGCGCGCTACGCCGACGCGGAGTACTTCTACAGGCAGGATCGCCGACAGCCGCTGGCGAGCTTCGTGCCCAAGTTGCGGAAGCTCACCTTCCAGGAACGCCTCGGCTCGATGCTGGACAAGTCGCAGCGGCTGGAAGCGCTGGCGCCGTGGGTGGGGCTGCGATTGGGGCTCCTGTCGGTGGACCTGGAGATTCTGGCGCGGGCGGCGCAGCTGGCGAAGGCCGATTTGGCGACACAGATGGTGGTGGAGATGACGAGCTTGCAGGGGGTGATGGGGCGCGACTATGCGCTGCTCTCTGGTGAGCCGCCGGCAGTGGCGCAGGCGATCTTCGAGCACTATCTGCCTGTGGCGGCGGGCGGCGCATTGCCCGCTTCCCCCGCCGGTTTTGCCCTGGCGGTGACCGACCGGCTGGACAGCCTGGCGGGGCTTTTCGCCGTCGGGCTGGCTCCTACCGGTTCGGCGGATCCCTACGGCTTGCGGCGCCTGGCGTTGGGGCTGGTGCAGCTGCTGCTCGCCTGGCCCGGTGGCTTCTCCGTGCGCGAGGGTCTGGCCGAGGCGGCGCGGCTTCTGCCCGTCGCAGCGACCCCCGAGGCGCTGGAGCAGGCGGTGACGTTCGTCATCGGACGGCTGAATGGGCTGTTGCGTGAGGAAGGCTTCGCTTACGACGTGGTCGAGGCGGTGCTGGCCGCGCAGGGGGAACGTCCCTACGCGGCGCGCGAGGCGGCGATCCAGCTGACCCGCTGGGTTTCTCGCCCGGATTGGGCGCTGATGCGCGACAACTACGCGCGCTGTGTGCGCATCACCCGCGATCAGCCGTCGCTGACCTTGCGGGCCGAAGTCCTGCGCCTGCCGGAGGAGCTGGCCCTCTACCAGGCTCTGCTCGCTGCGGAGGGGCAACTCGCCGGGCAGAACACCGTGGATGCCTTCTTCACCGCGTTCCAGCCGTTAGTGCCCGTGATCCAGCGCTTCTTCGACGCGATTCTGGTGATGGATTCTGATCCGACGGTGCGGGAAGCCCGACTTGCGTTGGTCCAGCGCGTCGCCGCCTTGCCGCGGGGGATCGTGGACTTGAGCCAGATGGAAGGGTTCTGACGGAAGGGTTCTGACGGAGGGGTTCTGACGGAGGGGTTTTAGTTCTCAGCGGGGGCGTCCAGGGGAACGCGGTTTGGATTCTTCTGGTTTCTGCGGAATTACGGCGTAGCATTTTCGATTGCGGAGGCTCACGGATTGGCAACCAAATACATCTTCGTTACCGGTGGCGTGGTCAGCTCGCTGGGGAAGGGCATTACCGCGGCCTCGCTCGGACGGCTGCTCAAGGCGCGCGGCTTGCGCGTCTCGATTCAGAAACTGGATCCCTACCTCAATGTGGACCCCGGCACGATGGCGCCCTATCAACACGGGGAAGTTTTTGTCACCGACGATGGCGCGGAGACAGACCTTGACCTGGGGCATTACGAGCGCTTCATTGACGAAAGCCTCAGCAAGATCAACAACGTCACCTCCGGGCAGGTTTACAGCGATGTGATCGCCAAGGAGCGACGCGGGGATTATCTCGGCGGCACCATTCAGGTCGTGCCGCACGTCACGAACGAGATCAAGCGGCGGATCGTCCAGGCGGCGCAGCGTCTCAACGCCGAGGTCGCGCTCGTGGAAATCGGCGGCACCGTTGGCGACATCGAGGGGCAGCCGTTCCTCGAGGCCATCCGTCAGATGCGCAACGACGTGGGCCGCGACAACGTGCTCTACGTTCACATCACCCTCCTGCCCTACCTCGGCGCGAGCGGCGAGCTCAAGACCAAGCCGACGCAGCACAGCGTCCGCGAATTGCGGGGGATGGGGATTCAGCCCGACATCATCGGCTTGCGCGCTGACTTCCCCATTAACGAGGACATTCGCCGCAAAATTTCTCTGTTCTGCGATGTGGAACCGCGCGCGGTCATCCCCATCGTCACTGCCTCCAGCATCTACGAGGTGCCGTTGCAGCTGGAGGAGACCGGCTTGGCGGACCTGGTGCTGGCACGGCTGGGATTGACGGCGCGCATCCTGCCCCCCGCTCTCGACGATTGGCGCGCGGCGACGGAACAGTTGCTGCGGGAGAAGCCGGCCGTGCGGATCGCGCTGGTGGGGAAGTACGTGGAGCTGCAGGACGCTTACATCAGCGTGCGCGAAGCCCTGACCCATGCCGCGCTCAAATATGGCTACAGTGTGCAAATTGACTGGCTGCACAGCGAGACGTTGGAACGTGAGGGTGGGGTGGAGCAGCTGGCTGCCGCCGATGGCATCGTGGTCCCCGGCGGTTTTGGCTATCGCGGCGTCGAGGGGAAGGTCCTTGCCGCCCGGTACGCGCGCACCCATCAGATTCCCTATCTGGGATTGTGCCTGGGGATGCAGGTGATGTGCATCGAGCTCGCGCGGTCCGTGCTGCAGAGCAACGAGCCGAACAGCGAGGAATTTGCGCCCAAGACGCGCTATCCCATCATCTCGCTGATGCCGGATCAACAGGCGCTGGTGGATTTGGGCGGCACGATGCGGTTGGGCAACTATCCCTGCCGGCTTCAGCCCGGCACCCGGGCGTACGCTGCCTATGGCGTGGAGGAGGTTCAGGAGCGGCATCGGCATCGCTTCGAGTTCAACAACGCCTATCGCGAGCTGCTCTCGCAGGCGGGGATGGTGTTCAGCGGGCTGTCGCCTGACGGTCGGCTGGTGGAGGTCGCCGAGCTGCGCGATCATCCCTGGATGGTCGGTTGCCAGTTCCACCCGGAGTTCCGCACGCGCCTGCACCGTCCGCACCCGCTCTTCTGTGGCTTCATTCAGGCCGCTATCGCGCGTCACGAGTCCCAGGCATAGGCGCCTGGAGGCGTCAACGTCCCATAGGCGTGTGAACAGGACGGCCTGTTTGCAATAAAAGTTACCCGTCGGGAACCGAGTGGTTACCCGTGCGGAACCGCATTGGTTCCGCACGGGTAAAGAAAGTTACACGCCTGCAACCGAGAGGATTTCAGGAGCAAGCGTTGGCCCTTGCATGTTTGTGCAAGGTACATTAAAATAGATGTAGAGAGAGCAAGCCAAGAGGGGGGAAGTATGGGAAACACGCCGATCCCGAATTCCAAAGAAGACACCCTGGTCCAAGACCTGCACAGCATTTTCATCGCCGTGGGCATCCTCACCGCCGGGTTGAGTATGCTGATTTTCGCCGCTGGCAGTCGCACGTTCGCCTTGCAGATCCCCACGCGCCCCCTCACCGGGCTGGCTTTTGGAACCTTACTGTTTAGCCTGGGCGGGTTGTACGGGCTGGAACGAGGCTGGTCGGCTCACACCCTGGCGTGGGTGGCGATGATCGTCTACACGTTGTTGGTGACCGTGGTCGTGCACCTCACCGGCGGGCCGATGTCCCCTACGGTGGCGTTGTACTTGCTGCTGGTGGTGGGTGCCGCTTTTCTGCTGGGGCAGAAGGGTGCGGTCGGAGTCGGCCTCGTGAGCGCCATTGGCTATGGCGTCGTCTTACTGCTGCTGTATTTGGGCGTGATTGACCTCGTCCCCATCTGGGGACTGTCTATTGATGCTACCTCTTTGGGCGGACTGTTGCTGGTCAATTGGGTGACGTTGTGCGTGCCGATGATGGTGACGTCCATGCTGGCCGGCGCGGTGACCGAACGCCTGCATCGCTCGAATCGCGAGCTGCGGGAATCCGAGCGCCTGCGGCAGAACCTCACTGACATGCTCGTCCACGATCTGCGCAATCCCATCACCTCTCTGCTGGGCGTGCTGGATTTGCTGGGAATGACATTGGGCGATCAGCTGACCGAGACCCATCAACAGCTGCTCAGCAACGCCCGTCACAGCGGGCACATGCTCATCACCATGGTGAGCGAGATGCTCGATGTGAGCAAGATGGAGGCCGGCAAATTGCAGTTGACGCTCGAACCGGTACATCTCCCGATGCTGCTGCAGGAAAGCGCCGCCGCCGTCGCGGGGCTGGCGCAGTTAGAGGAACTGACCCTGCGCGTCGAGGCTGACCCGCAAATACCGGCTGTCATGTGCGATCGGCAGCTCATCGGGCGGGTGATCGCCAACTTGCTCTCCAATGCCATGAAGCACACGTCGGCGGGAGGCGTCATCACCCTGCGTCTGGAACGCCGTCCCGTTGAAGCGGTCATCAGCGTGGAGGACACGGGCAGCGGCATCCCGCCGGAGTTCCTGGGGCGCATTTTCGAGAAGTTCACCCAGGCGGAGAAGGACATCCGGGCGCATCGTGGCACCGGCCTGGGACTCACTTTCTGCAAGATGGCGGTGGAAGC
>JAGPHL010000057.1:8868-13345 GCA_018055515.1 Anaerolineae bacterium | reverse complement strand
CAGCCCTTGATCGCCCGTCGTCAGGAGCAGGGGCTGCGCGTGGCGCTCGTGGCAGAGCAGGACCTCTACCCCCTCTTTAACGGCGGCGTGTACCATCCCGAAGCGCTGCGCGCTTTCGTCGCCCACGCCTACAAGAACTGGCCCGGTCCGGCGCCCCGTTATCTGCTCCTGGTAGGCGGCGGCCATTTCAACTTCAAGGGCTACGCGCCGGAGACCTTCGGCCCGCCGACTCGCATCTGGATTCCGCCCTACCTTGAATTTGCCGATCCCGATCAGGGGGAAGTGCCGGTGGACGCCCGCTACGGCGACGTCAACGGCGACGGCTTGCCCGAGCTCATGGTCGGACGCATCCCCGCCAACTCCGAGGCCGAGCTCGTCACCTACCTTGACAAGCTGCTGGCTTACGACGCTCTGCCCGCCGCAAGCTGGACGGAGACCGCGATCTTCGCCGCCGATGACGGTGCCTCTTCCCCGGAGCCCTCTTATGCTGGCAGTTTTCGGGGCTGGATTCAAGACCGGCTGTTCCCTTCCTGGGTCGTCACCCACACCGTGTATATGGCGGACTATTGCCCCAAGCCGCCGGCGAGCTGGACCGCGCCTTGTCCCTCGGCCACGCGCGCGCTGACCGAGACCTGGAGCCAGGGAGCGGCGCTCCTGTTCTACGCCGGGCATGGCGCGCCGGGCGTGTGGGCCCATGAGCCGCTGCTCCGAGGATCGCAGCTCGCCACCCTCAAACCGATGACGGGGCAGCCCCTGATCATTGCCCTGGATTGCTGGGATGGCTACTGGATGTATCCCCGCAACGCCAACCTGGGCAACGGACGCGAGGCAGTCTCCATCGGCGAGCGCGCCACCATGGGATGGGGCGATCGGGGCGCCATCGCGGTATTTGGGCCGGCGGGCCTGGGATACCTCTATGTTGAGGAGCCCATGGCCCGAGCCATGATGCAGAAGGCTTTTGTGGACGGAGAACGCCGTCTGGGCGAATTGACGCAGGCCGGGCGCCTGGCAATCTGGAGCCTGAATTCGGGGAAATACCTCGCTCGCACCTACACCCTGTTGGGCGACCCTTCGATGCGCTTGCGCCTTGCGGATGTGCCGTAGGCCCGGCGTTGACGCCTGAATCCAGGAGGACTGGTCGCTTGACGCTGAATGTAGCCGAGCAATGGCCCGACATCATCGCCCAACCGCTGACGGGCGAGCTGCGCCTGCGCGTGCGCGGGCGGAGCATGTGGCCCACGTTGCAGCCCGGCGACGAGGCGCACGTCGCGCCGGTCGCGGCAGAGGCGCTCCAACCCGGCGATTGGATCATCATCCGCGCCCCCAACGGCCCGCTGATCCATCGCTTTCTGGGATTCACCCGCGAAGGGGAACTGCTCACCAAGGGGGACGCCCATCGCGCGCCGGATCCCCCCTGGCCGCAAGAGGCCTTGCTGGGACGTGTCACCGCCTTCACCCGCCGGGGGATCACTACCGTCGTGCGTCCCCATTCCCTGGCAGAAAGGACAAAAACCATGTGGCATCGAGTCGTAGCCGGCATCTGGCAACGGCGGCGCTCCCGCCGACACACCTTGTCGTCCGTTTTGCTGGCGCTCCTCTGCCTCGCGCTGCTGTTTCATCCTCTCCTTGCGGCCGTCACCCTTTCCAGGTTCGGCGCGAGCGTCCAGACCGACAGCATCAAAGTATATTGGGAAACCGCCAGCGAAGTCAATATGTCGGTGTTCTACGTCCTGCGTTCCCTGAGCGAGACCGGCACCTACAGCCGCATTTCCAACTTCATCCCCGCGGAAGGCGATCTCGGCGGGGCGATGTATGAATACATTGACGATGATGTCCAGGCGGGCACAACATATTACTACAAGCTGGAAGCGGTCGAGACCAACGGCTCCTCCGAATTCCACGGCCCCGTGTCAGCGCGCATGCCGTTGCCCGGTGAGGACGCCACTCCCACGCCCACGCCGTCGCCCACCGCCACATCCACGCCCGCCCCGACGACGGCGGCCCCTCTCCCCACCGCCACCCCTGAACCGTTCGTGCGCTTTTGGGCGGATCAAACCACCTTGCAGGCCGGACAGTGTGCCACCCTGCAATGGGAAACCGCCGAGATTGATGGCGTCTTTCTCGATGGCGTCGGCGTCCCCGGCGTGAGCGGCAAAACCGTCTGCCCCTGCGCAGGCGAGACCCATGTCCTCCGCGTCACCTATCGGGACGGCAGCACGCAGGATTTCACGGTGACGCTGAACGTGCAGGGCGTCTGTACGCCGGCGCCGCCCAACAGCACGGCGACCCCCACCTTCCCGCCGCCGACCCTTATGCCGCGCCCTAACGGGACCGCCGCCCCCACCGTGGAAAATGGCCGCATCACGCCGACGCCGCAGCCGGGCGCGCCCACTTTCACGCCAGCCCCGCAAACCGTGCCGACCGAAATCACCGAAATCGCGCCCCTGTCGCCGGGGACGCCGCTCATCGCGCCGGGAACCGCAACGGCCAGCCCCTCGCTGGCCACACCCACGCTGGCGCGCCCCCTGTTTGAGGGCCAGGCGCCTGAAGCCTCCTCTTCGAACTGGCTGTGGGGAGCCATCGGCGCCGGCGGGCTGCTGATTTTGCTGGGAGGGGCGGGCATCTGGTGGATGCGGAGACGCGCATGAAACGCCTGCAACGGGTCCTCCTCCTCGGATTGCTGATGCTGCTCCCGGCGTGCAAGCACAGCGCCGGACCGACTGCCATCTCAGGGGACTTCACCCCTGGGGAACACACGGCCTTCTTCATTGATGTGGCCCACGAGGGCGGCGTCTGGATTGCTCCGGCGACGCTCGCGGCCCTCGGGGTGGATGTGAAGGCCTCCGCCGCGCCAACGCTGCGCCTCTCCTGGAAAGGGCACCCGCTCCCCACCCGCGCCATCGAGGAAGACGGACAGTGGGGGCTGTTCTTCTTTGCGCCCGCCTTCCACACCCGCTACACCCAGGAGACCAGCTTCCTGCTAGAGCTGGGAGAGGCGGGAACGCCCCTGCCCTCCCGGACGCCAGAGGCACCCACGGCGCCCCCCCTGCCGGGTCTGACGCAAGCCACCTGGGAGGAAGACCGCCGCTATCTGCCGCAGGCGACGGCGGAGATCCCCTGGTTCTGGCAGCCCATCTACGCCCCCGGTGAGATCGCCAGCACCCTCACCCTCACCGACGCCGTCGCCGGCCCCCTCACCGTCACCGTGCGCCTGTGGAGCCACACACGCTTCACCCCCTCCCCCGATCATCGCCTGCAATTGTACTGGGACGAGACGCTGCAGGGCCAATGGGACTGGAGCGGTCAGGGGATGCAGACCTTCACCGCCAGCTGGGACGAGGCCGCGCCGCAAGGCACTCACCGTCTGACATTGAAAACGCCCGCCGTCAGCGACGCCGGCGTCGCCATCGTCTGGATTGACGGTTGGGACATCACCTATCCGCGCACCTCCGTTCCGCCCGACGGGCTGTTGCAGGCCCGGGGCCAGACGCTCGCCGTCGGCCAACCGGGGTTGATGGTCCTGGACGTCACCGATCCGCTCGCGCCCGTCGAGCTGGGGCAGACCTCCGCCGCAGGCGTCATCGCCGCCGATCCGGGGCGGCGCTATTGGATAGGCGACCTCAAAACGGCGGCGGCCCCTGTCCGGCTGCGCCCCGCTCTGGCCATAGAGGAAGCCGCGCTCGCGGAGACGACTTACCTGGTGATCGCTCCCGCTGCGGCTCACGCCGCGCTGGCCCCGCTGCTGACACACCGGCAGGCGGAGGGACTCGTCACCGCAATCGTGACGCCGCAGGCCGTGTACGACACCTTCGGTGCGGGACGCGCCGACCCCGACGCGATCAGCGCCCTGGTGCGGAGCCTGCCGAACCTGCGCTATTTGCTGCTGGCAGGAGATGGCGTCGCCGATCCCGCCGGATACGACGCCGACGCCGGGCCCGTGCGCGTCGTCGTGCCCTTCACCCGCACGACCGTGCTCGGCGAGACTCCCGCCGACGGTTGCTACAGCCTCAGCGCCGCCGGCGAGCCGACCGTCGCCGTCGGGCGCTTTCCCGCCGAGACGGTCGCCGGCATCCAGGTCATGGTCGAGAAGACGCTGAGCTGGGAAGCGGCGCAGCAGCCTCCCACCCCGATCTTCGTCGCGGATGACGAGCCGGCCTTCTCCGACATGCTCGCGGAAATCATCCCGCTGGTGCCCGGCGGCGAGCAGGCCGAGCGCCTTGACGCCGGCGAGGCCGGCAGCCGGGAACGCTTGCTGACGGCCCTGAATCGCGGTCCCAGCTGGTTCACCTACAGCGGGCACGGCAGCCTCAGCCAGCTCTGTGATGAAGAAATCCTCACCCTCAACGACGGGCAAAACTGGAAACAGCCCTCGGTGGTGATCGCCTGGACCTGCCTGGCGGGGCATTTTGCGCATCCCACCCAGGCCTCCCTCGCCGAAGCCTGGATGCAGACACCTGGCGGAGGCGCCGTCGCTTTC
>JAGPHL010000057.1:0-8768 GCA_018055515.1 Anaerolineae bacterium | reverse complement strand
GCAAAACTGGAAACAGCCCTCGGTGGTGATCGCCTGGACCTGCCTGGCGGGGCATTTTGCGCATCCCACCCAGGCCTCCCTCGCCGAAGCCTGGATGCAGACACCTGGCGGAGGCGCCGTCGCTTTCTTGGGGCCGGTGGGGGAGACTACCATCTTCGAGCAACGCCCCGCTGCGCAGGTTTTCTATCGGGCGTTGGCGCGGCAGCCCCGACTCGGCGACGCCTGGCTGCAAGTGCTGCAAGACAAAAACAACGCCGCCGATGTGCGCTGGGGCTTTCTCATCCTGGGAGATCCGGCGCTGCACGTGGAGCCGGCGCCTTGACGTCGGCCCGCTCCCAAATGTGAATGCAGGCCGCGACTTCCCCTTCCACTCACCGTCGGCGCGGGAAAGAAAGGGGAGTTTTTGGCTATTTCCCCACTGGACACAGATTTCAGAAGGGGATATACTCAGGTTGTCAGACATCCGTCAGGGCATCTTGCCCGGCCAGACCTGTTCAAACCCGATTTTCATCCCGAGGTTAACGATGCGACTTGAATTCACACTGAATCATCATCCCCTGGCGTTGGAGGAGCTGCCTGACGAGCTCTCGCTCCTGGACTTATTGCGGGAGGTCCTCGACCTCACCGGCACCAAACGCGGCTGTGATACCGGCGCCTGTGGCGCGTGCGCCGTGCTGGTAGATGGCAAATTCACGCGAGCCTGCCGCACCCCCGCCGCGAAAGTCGCCGGTTGTCACGTCATCACCATCGAGGGCTTGCGCGCTCCCGACGGCGGTCCCACCGACCTGCAACGCGCCTTCGTGGAATTCGGCGCGGTGCAGTGCGGATTCTGCACGCCGGGCATGATCATCGCCGCCGAAGCGCTGCTGCTCAAAAATCCCCTGCCGTCGCGCGAGGAAATCCGCAAAGCCCTGAGCGGCAACCTCTGCCGCTGCACAGGCTACCAGCAAATCGTGGACGCTATCGAGGTCACCGCCCAACGGCGCGCCGCCGTCCAGCAAGGAGCTTAGCCATGGCAGAGCTGCAGTATATTGGCAAGGAAGAGATTCAAAATGTGGATGGCCTGGCGCGCGCGATGGGGGAAGCGCGCTATGTCTGTGACATGCACGTGCCCGGCATGTTGATCGCCAAGGTGCTCCGCAGCCCGCTGCCGCACGCCCGCATCACGCACCTCGACGTGACGCCGGCGCTGGCCGTGCCGGGCGTCGTCGCCGCCATCACCAGCGCGGATTTTGAGGAGCACGGCAACTTCGGCTGGCCCATCAAAGACGCCTACGCCCTGGCCTATGAGCGCGTGCGCTACGTGGGCGAAGCCATCGCCGTCGTCGCTGCGGAGACTGAAACTGCCGCTCGCGCCGGCGTCGAAGCCATCGCGCTGACGCTGGAACCGTTGCCGGTCGTGAGCGACCTCCATCACGCCCTCGATCCCGACGCTCCCGTGATCCCCCAGGTCTCGCCCACCGGCAAGGGCAATCTGTGTGATGTCTCCATCGTCCGCAACGGCGATCCCGACCCCCTCCTGGCGGAATGCCCCTTCGTCCTGGACGAACATTATCACACGCCGCACCAGGAACACGCCTATCTGGAGACCGAGGGCGCACTCGCCATCCCCGAACTCGATGGCGGGGTGACGGTCTACGCCAATAACCAAAGCCCCTTCATCAACCGCGATATCATCGCCGCGCTGACCGGGCTCCCGCCGGAACAAGTACGGGTGATCCAACCGCCCATTGGCGGCACCTTCGGCGGCAAGGATGATGTCCTCTACCAGACCTCCGCGCAGGTCGCCCAGCTGGCCCTGCTCACCGGTCGCCCCGTGCGCCTCATCTTCGAGCGCACCGAATCCATGCTCGCTTCCTACAAACGCCAGGCGATGGACATTCACCTGCGGATCGGCGCCGACGCTCAGGGCAACTTGCAAGCCGCGCGCGCCGTCCTGCTCGCCGACAGCGGCGCCTATGCTTCGATGACGCCCATGGCCTGCTGGCGCGCTACCATGCACGCCGCCGGCGCTTACCGCTACCGCGCCGTGCACGGCGACACGCAGGTGCTTTACACCAACAACGGCTATTCGGGCGCTTTTCGAGGCTTCGGAAACACCGCCGCGGCCGCCGCCGTGGAAATCGCCATAGACGAGCTGGCGTATCGCCTGGGCCGCGACCCGCTGGACTTTCGGCTGCAGAATTGCCTCCGCACGGGCGACCGCACCATGACCGGAGACACGATCACCCAAGAAGCCGGGCTGACGGCGTGCCTGGAATGGGTGCGCGAGCACGCCGATTGGGACCGCAAGCGCGCCGCTTACGCCGCGCAACCCGCCGACGCCGAGGTGCGGCGAGGATTGGGCGTTGCGGCCTATTTTCACGGCAGCGGTCTGGGAGGCGAGGGCCTGGATTATGCCGCCAGCACCCTGGCCGTGGAACCGGATTACGGCCTCGTCCTCACCTGCGGGCTGACGGACTTTGGGCAGGGCAGCCGCACTGTCTTCACCCTCATCGCCGCCGAAACGCTCGGCGTGAAGCTCGAGCGCGTGCACATGTTGCGCCCCGATACGCGCACCGCGCTCGATTCCGGCCCGACCGTCGCCTCGCGCTCCTCCATCATCGGCGGGAATGCCGTCGCGCTCGCCGCACAGAAGCTGGCGCAGCTGCTCACGTTCGCCGCCGCCGATGCGCTGCAGTGCGCCCCCGAGCAGCTCCTCCGTGACGGGGAACTGTTCATCGGGCCGAGCGAGGAGCCCCTTTCCTTTGAACAGGTGGTGGATCACGCGCGCGCGATGGGCTTGCAGCTCTCCGTCGCCGCGCGCTGGCAGATGCCGGAAATCCATTGGGATTTCCAGAAGGGAACGGGGAAGCCGTACTTCGGCTATGTCTTTGGGGCGCAGGTCGCCGAGGTGGAAGTGAGCCGCAAGAGCGGGAAAGTGCGGGTCGTCGGCATTTGGGCGGCGCACGATGCCGGCAGGATCCTCTATCCGCGCGGGGCGATGGGGCAGATGTACGGCGCCATCGCCATGGGCCTGGGTTTTGCGCTGATGGAAGGGTTCCGTTTCGAGGACGCCATGCCCCAGACCACCAATCTCACCACATATCGCCTTCCACGCGCCACAGACGTGCCGGAGATTGAGGGCACTTTCATCCCAACGCGGCAGGGACTGGGGCCCTTCGGCGCGAAGAACCTCGCCGAGCCGGTGATGATCGGCACGGCGCCCGCCATCGCCAACGCCGTCTTCCAGGCGACGGGCGTTCGCGTGCGGCAATTTCCCATCACACCGGAGATGCTCAAAACGAGCCGGTAAGGGACTTTCTGACACAGCAGACCACGGCCCTTGATACCAGGCCGTGGTCTGTCATTTCTGGCTCACGCTGCGGCGAAAAACGTCGGATACCGGGCGCGGAGCTCCTCCAACAGAGCGCCGAAGATCGCCGGGCTGTGAGGGGCAATCAACTGGAGCATTTCCACCGCCACGTTGCGGATCTCCCATTGCGCTTCGGGGGTGATGCGCACCCGGAAGAAGTGCAGCAATTCTCGAAAGTTCATCGTCACCACGAGGCGGGTCGCCGTGGCGTTGGGCAACACGAAGCGCGCGTCCTCCTTGCGTACCCCGCGCTCCCGCAAGGCGCGATAGGCTGCCTGCACCTGGGCCGCAAACTCCTCCCAGATGCGGGTCGCTTCCGGGTCGCCGGCGATGGCCTCCGGCACCACCCACTCGGGCGCGTCCATGGCTGTGTAACGCTGGCTTTCCTGGCTGTACGAAGCGAGCCGATGTCGCACCAGCTGATGGCTGCACGCCCGGCTGATCCCGCTGAGCTCAAAGGTGGCCGCCGCATGTTCGATGATGCTCTCGTGGCCCTCGCGCAAACGCGCGCGGATGAATGCCCCGGCGTCGCCGCGAGATGCGCTCCGGTAGCACACCCGCCCCGCGTGCTCGATCAACTCCTCCGGCGTGCCGGCGCCCCGCAGGTACTGCGTCACCGCCAACAGCTCGACCTGCATCCTAAATCCCCAGGCCAGGGCGCAGCTGACTGAGCGCGTTGATGATGATCTGCACCGAGGCGTCAATGCCCCACTTGCCGCTGTTGATCACCAGATGGTAATTCAGGGGATCGGCCCAATCAATGCCGTAGAAGTTTTTGAGATAGGCAGCCGTGGTCTGATCGCTGTTGCGGGTGAGCGCCTCGGCCTCGCTGATGCTGATTCCCTTCTGGGCCTGCACCCGCATCACGCGCGCGCCCAAGGTCGCCTCGATGCGCACGTGGAGCACGCCGGCCATGTCCTGCAAGATCGCCTGTCCCCCGCGCCCGACGATGACGACGTTGCCGTGCCTGTAGGCGGCGCGGATGGTGTTCTGGATCATGTTAATGCAGGTGACTTCGTTCAGAGCGGAGACCGTGAGTTCTTGCTGCCCGGTGGGGCCCGTCGTCCAGCTCTCGACCTGCGCGACGGTGCGCGGTGCGAACAGGCGGTTGAAGAAACCCCGCACCTTGTAATTCTCCTCCGAGAAATCCACCAGCTCGTGCTCGGAAAGCCCTACTTCCCCTGCGACCTGAAGCATCAGCTGCTTGTCGAAGTATTGGTATCCCAACACCTCACACAGACGCTTGGCGATTTCATCGCCGCCGCTGCCATACTGCCGGGAAATCGTAATGACTGCCATCGCTCTCCTCCTGTTCTGATACGTGTGCATGAAACTGTCAGGCACAATGCTTGAGAAAGATCTTCACTTTCAGTATACTCGAAATTTGGCAAGTTGACCATTGCGGTGAAGCGCCATTCATGCGGCATGCTGGCTGGGGACGAAAACTCTGCAAGCTACGGATTGCAAAGATTCATTCACTGCCGCCCGGCTACTTGAGCCAGGCTGAACCATTACCATAAAAACCGGCCCGCCGGTTAATACTCACCAGCGGGCCGGTCATGCATCACGCGCTACGCATCACGCCTCTTTCAGATACGCGATCAGCGGATCGGTGACCAGTGGCACCACATCCCCGATCATGTGCGGCATGAGATTGTCCATGACCTGCGGCATGAGATTGGGCATCTGCTCAGCCATATAATCCGGCATGGGAATTCGCTCTGCCACCCGCGCCAGCATAGTGTCCATCACCTTGGGCATCATCATGGGCATCATCTTAGGGAAGAGCACCGGGAAGAGCGGTCTCATCGCCGCGAGCGCGCCGGGAACTTTGCCCAGCGCCCGCATCATCTTGCCCATGCCGAAGGGCATCGCGTCTACCAGCTCCGGCCACATCGTCCCCATCACGTCGGCGAAACCCTGCGGCGACATCAGGGCGATCATGGCCTCGAAGACGGCCCACTGCGCCTGTACTTCCGGGTGTGGATCGGGCAGGTCGGTGTAGCCCAATCGCTCCGCGCAGAAGCGCGCCAGGTCCTCGATCTCCACAGGCGCCTGAGTCTTCTGGCGTGTCACGCGGAACTGGAACTCGCAGCACGGACACGCTGCCAGCATCTTCTGCGCGCCCGCCTCGACGGCCTCGTCCAGGCGATGCTGACCCACCACCACGGCAACCGGTGGCTCTTTGATGAGCGTGAGCACGCTGCCGCAGCAGTGCGCATTGTCACGGTTGTACTCCATCTCGACGTATTTCACGCCGGGGATGGCCTGAATCAGTGTCCGCGGCTCCTCGTAGACGTGAGAGACGCGCCCCATGTGGCAGGAATCGTGCCAGGTGACGGTCACCGGCTCGCCGTCGCCTTCTGGAAGCGCGTTTTCGGGGAAGGCGAACTCACCCGCCGCGATCTTCTCCGCCACGACCTCGCTGTAATGCCGGGCCGTGATGTTGAAGGGGATGCCCAGCTTCTTCGCCCACTCCGGATACACGTGCCGCCACATCATGCTACAGGCCGGGCAAGAAGTGATGACCGTGTCCGCCCCGGCAGCCTCCACCGCGGCGATGTTCTTCCGCATCGTCTCGGCAAAGATCTCCCACTTCCCCGACATCAGCATGGGCGCGCCGCAGCAGTTTTCCTTCTTGCCCACGTATGTGAAGTCTACGCCGGCCTCATCCAGCAAGCGCACACTGGCAATGCTGATGTCGTGCTCCACGTAGCTCGCGGTACAACCCGCGAAGTACACGGCCGGGGCCTTCTTGCCCACCCCGTGCTTCTCTTTCAGGTCCTCCGGGAACCAGGCGTCGCGATCCTTGCGATAGCCGGCCCAAATGTTGCCCTGACCGGTGAGCGCTGCCGCCATCATCTCGAAGGGCGGGATCGTCATGTGCCCCTCCTCCTGGACCAGCTGCCCGCGCAGCTTCATCCACGACGGCTCGATGGGCAGATTCGCCGAGCAGCGCAGGTTACAGAGCTCGCAGGTGGTGCAGACCAGGAAGGTACCGACCATGAACTGATCCCACTTCTCGCGGCCCTCCATGTACTCGCGCAGCCAGTACCACTTGCCGCGCGGACTCTGGCTCTCCCAACCGCGCCCGTAGTATTGATCGCATTCCTGCACGCAATAGCCGCACTGCGAGCAGGCGTAGGCGTACCAGGCCACATCAGGGGGGATGCCTTTGACGGGTTGATCGGGCATTTTCTCGCCCACCTCGCTGGCCACCGCGTTGCCGAAGGGCCGCAACAGCGGCTCGAAAGCGTTAGCGGCAATCAGCGCGTTGCTGATGAGCGCATTGCCCAGCACCTTGCCGGGATTGAGGATGCCGGCGGGGTCCGCTTTGCGCTTGAACTCCTTGAGCAAACGCACCCGCTCCGCCCCGAGGATTTTGTCTCCCATCTTGGCGTAATACAGACCCGTGGCGTAGGGACGTCCACCGTATTTTTCGGCGATGCGGGCAATGCTCAGCGAGAGCGGGAAGATGAAATTGTAGGTGAACTTGCGCTGGTCGGCGGGGATAAAGCCCAGGATGACGATTTCCGGCTCACCCTGGGGATTGTGGCCATGGCGCACCACCATGCCTTCCTTGACCACCGGCTGGCCGACTTTTTGCTCGATTTCAGAGAGCGCCGCCCCCAGGCCGCTGAGGGGCAAAACGACCTCGGCGGGCACCAGGCTCGGCCCCAGGCGCTTCACCATCATAATGCGGAAGCGCTGCGCCCACTCATGCTGAGCAATCTCATCGCTGAGCAGCTCCGCCGTGCATGACTCGCTCTGCATCTGCGCGGCGATGGCGGAACGCACTTTCTGAGCGTCTGATTTGCGGAAGGCCAGGGTCAGGATATACGTCTCCGGCAACAGCACGCGCGGCTCGGTAGGATGCCCTTGATGCGTCTGCAAGGGGGCCTGGTTCTTCAGCTTCGCCATCTGCGGATTGATGAAGTGCATGGACCAAATCGGCACGTCAGCAGCGAGCAGGCCTTCGAGCAAGTGTTGCATGCCCTGCGCCTCAGGGCAGCTCAGGGAGACGATCTCCAACGGCACAGCGGGCATGACCTTAATGGTCAGCTGGGTGATGAAGCCGGTGATGCCCTCGGCCTCGTAGATCATGTCGAGGTCGTCGCCCTCGAAAAGGCCCAGCGAGCCATCGCCGAGGATCACGCGCGCGCTCACGACGTTATCGCGGAACCAGCCCGCCTCGAAGCCGCCGAAGCCCGCGCCGCCCTGCGCCAGCCAGCCGCCTGCCGTCGAAGAGGGGTAGCTGCTGGGATACGTGCGCAACGTGAAACCACGCTTCTGGAGTTCACGGTCGGCTTTTTCCCAGACCATGCCCGCCTCGAGGGTGGCCGTCTGCGCTGCGGCGTCTACCGCGAGGAGCTTGTCCATCCGGAAGAAGTCCACCACAATGCCGCCCTTCACGGGCAGCACGCCGCCGTAGCCAGAGGTCGCTTTGCCGCGGGGGACGAGGGGGATGCCCTCCTGCGCCGCCCACTGTACCAGCGCCACGAGCTCCGCCTCAGAGGCCGGCTGCACCACCGCATCGGCCAGCGGCGTCCCAATGAGCGGCTTGATCAGGCCCGGCATCTCACCCACATCGTGGCTGTAGAGCTTGCGCTCCACCGGGCGAGTGGTCATCCGCTCGCCAAAAACACCTTCAAGCCAGGTTATTTGCGCTTCAGACAATTTAGCCATTGTGTCCTCCAATAGAATCAGCGAAAAGGCGAAAAAACGAGAAAGCAAAAAGGTGGGTATAATCCGTTACCCCTCACCCCATTACCCCGCACCCGTTACCCATTCCCCAGCACTTGCGCCCCTTCCGCCAGAAACTGGGCGACGATAGCGCGCATCATGTCCAGGGCTTCCAGAATGTGGAGATTGCTCAGGGAATAGTAGACTGCCGTCCCTTCCTTTCGCGCCTCGACCAGGCCCCGGTCGCGCAGAATGCGCAGGTGATGCGAGACGGTCGGCTGGGAGACGCCCAACATCTCGGTGAGCTCGGAGACATTCCGAGGCTGCTCGGCGACGAGGTACAGCAAGCGCAGCCGTTTGGGATCGCCCACACCTTCGCAAATGTAGCGGTGCAGTAAGACGGCTTCTTCTTCGGTGATGGCAGGCATAGGATTCCTTGCGGGTTGATACATTCAAATATATCTATGCTTGATTATAAACGAAAATCGTGGAAATGCAATCCCCCACTGAAAGTGATGCAGAAAATAGCGAGCGGTTAGTCGTGCGCAGGTTCAGACGCGGCCACGACGGACAGCTCTCACAGACGCAAGTTGACACCCATGCAGGAAGCGATTAGAATGGAGGCGAATTACAAGTCCCCAGCCTCGTCTGTGGTTACAACTATCTTTTCCGCAGGAGGTCGCTTATCATGCCCTATCACAGCTGGCTCGAATGTGTGCGCGGTTGCGGA
>JAGPHL010000056.1 GCA_018055515.1 Anaerolineae bacterium | reverse complement strand
GTGTCGCACTATTGCCGAATTAAATTATGAAAGTTCATCAGCGCCGTCAACGCCGCGTTAAAGCACGTAACTACGCTCAGAGAAGTGGGGAATTTCAGCAAACTATGGCTTTCGACGTAGTCGTGGCTTAACATTCATTCCTGACCGATGACCGGAAGCCGGTAACCGCAACTTCTTCCAAGAAGCCGGTCTCCCAGTCATCGGTCAGTCAACAAGGAACCGGAGGCGCCTAGCGCGGCTCCACCTGGCAGGGTCCATCCGATGGCGGATCGGGCGCCCAGCAGCTCGCGCCCGTCTCATTCATCAGCGCCTGCAAATTACGCCCCTCTTCCTGGAGTACGGCGGCAATATCCTCACCGCCGAAGACCACGCGGTCGAAGGCATTACGGAAGATCTGGTTGATCTCCCCGCCGCGCGCACCCAGTCCAACAGGCAGCAGAGCGGGCAGCGCATTGGGCGCGTTTGCCTGAACGGTCACCGCTGCGAGCTCCAGTGCCGTGCCGGCGGGCAAGTTAGAAGCGTTCACCCCGCCCACGACAGGGAAGAAGCCCAACTCCCGCAACACCTGCTCCTGGACACCAGGCCGGGTGAGATAGTCAATCAAAGCCGCGGCATTCTCAGGATGAGGCGCCGTCTTGGGGATGCCCAATCCCGCCACGACCGGCATAAAGCCCAGGCCTTTGGGCCCCGCCGGCGCTGGGAAGGCGACAAAGTCGTCGGGTTTCTCATTGAAGGCATTCAAGAGGCGTGCAGTATGGTCAAAGGCCACCCAGACATCGCCGGCCAGCAGCGGTTCTTGCATGAAGCTATAGTTGATGGACTCGGGGTGGACGTAAGGCCACAGGTCATCCCGAAGCCAGGCCAACATCTCCTCGGCTTCAGCGCTCTGGAAACGGCTGACCATGCCGCCGGTGAAGGAAGGCCACATGTAACCCTCCAGGAAGCGGTGAAACAGCCCCGCGTGAGGGAAACCACACAGCGCTTTGCCGGTGCCTTCATAGATGGCCTTGCACCACTCGCCTAGCTGCTCCCAGGTGAGAGCGTTGAGGTCGGCTCCAGCCGGCAAATAGGGCAACGCATCCTTATGGGCAGCCATGATGTAGGTCGCCTGTATCCAGGGGATGTAGTAGAGATAATCCTCAGTGCCTAACAGGCCAGTTTCCATGAATGCCGGCGCAAAGCTGCGATTGGTCGACAGATCCTCAGCCAGATCAATGAGGTTGACCATAGCGTTGGCTTTCTGCAGCGGCGGGAAGGTGCCGTGCAGCGCCCCGATCACATCCACCGTGCCCTTACCGGCCTGTGCTTCAGCCAACACCAAGTCGAGCAGGGGGCCTTCCTCGGAACCGACCACATCAAAGCCCGCTTTGGTGAGGATCGCGCGGAATTTTTCCTGTTCCTCGACTGGGACAAACTGCGTGGAGAAGAACGTGATCTCAACCGGCTCTGCCACCAGCGCCGAAGCAGGAGCTTTGACCTGGCAAGGGCCTTCCGAAGGCGGATCCGGCGCCCAACAAGCCGCCCCGGTCTCATTGATCAACGCTTGCAGGTTGGCTGCCTCTTCGCTCAGCACGCGAGGGATCTGCTCGCCGTTGAGGACCACGCGATCAAAGGCGTTGCGGAAGATCTGGTTGATCTCCCCGCCGCGCGCACCCAGTCCAACCGGCAGCAACGAAGGAATGGCGTTGGGCGCATTGGCTTGCTTAGTGACGGCGGCCAGCTCGATGGCAACGCCGGCTGGCAACCCTGTCGTATCCACGCCGCTCACTACCGGGAAGAAGCCCAGCTCTTTGAGAACGCGGGCTTGGACCTCAGGGGCGGTCAAGTACTCAATGGCCTTCATGGCCGCCTCGGGATGGGGCGCCGTCTTGGGAATGCCCAGACCGACGATGACCGGCATGAAGCCCAATCCGGCCGGGCCTGCCGGCGCGGGGAAGGCGACAAGCTCATCGGGTTTCTCATTGAAGGCATCCAAAAGGCGGGCGGTGTGATCAAAAGCGACCCACACCTCTCCGGCCAGGAGCGGTTCTTGCATGAAGCTGTAGTTGATGGATTGGGGGTGAATGTAGGGCCACAGGTCATCACGGAACCACTCCAGCATCGCCGCGGCTTCAGCGCTCTGGAAATTGCTGACCATGCTGCCGGTGAAGGAGGGCCACATGTAGCCCTCCAGGAAGCGGTGGAACAACCCCGCGTGGGGCAGCCCACACAGCGCTTTGCCGGTGTCTTCATAGATGGCCTTGCACCACTCGCCCAGCTGCTCCCAGGTGAGAGCGTTGAGGTCGGCTCCAGCCGGCAAATAGGGCAACGCATCCTTATGGGCAGCCATGATGTAAGTCGCCTGCATCCAGGGGATGTAGTAAAGGTAATCCTCAGTGCCCAGCAAACCGGTGGAGAGGAACGCTGGCGCGAACTCGCGGTCCGACGAAAGATCTTCGGCCAGATCGGCCAGGTTCAGCAGCGCATCCACTTTTTGCAGGGGCGGGAAAGTGCCATGCAGAGCGCCGATCAAATCCACGGTGCCCTTACCGGCCTGCGCTTCGGCGGTCATCAGGTCCAGCAGCGGCCCCTCCTCTGAGCTGGTGAAATCAAAACCGCCGTCTTTCAAGATCGCGCGGAACTTCTCCTGTTCCTCCACCGGCGCAAATTGCGTCGAGAAGAATACCAGGGACGACATATCTATCATCACCAGCGGCTCCGTCGGCTGGGCCTCAGGGGTGGAAATCGTTGGCTCTGGGGTGGAGCTAGGCGTGGGACCACAAGCGCTGCCGAGCAGCGTCAGCAGCACCATGACCGCCAGAGCGTGAAACCATCTCTGTGAAGTTAAACGTACTTTCATGGAACTCCTCCTGTGAAAACGGCTAGAACAAGACAACTCTCAAGCAATGCAGCACGGATGTTTTGTTGTTTTGACCGAATTACCTCCTATTTACAAAGATCTATGTTCATCATTTTGGCGCATTACCGCAAGATTTCCGTATAAGCAACTGCGGTTCCAAAATTACCTGGCGGGGTTCCTGGCTCTCGCCGCAAATAATCTGGATCAATTCTTCGCAAACCATCTTGCCGATCTGATAGATGGGTTGATAAATCGTGGTCAGAGGGGGATGGAAATGCTCTGCCATAGGGATGCCATCGAAACCGGTGACAGCAATATCCTTGCCCACCGCCAATCCACGCTCATGGATCGCGCTGAGGGCACCCAAGGCCATGAGATCATTGCAGGCAGCGATCGCGGTAGGCCGTGGGGTGTACTCCAACAGACGTAGCGTAGCTTCGTAACCGCTCTTTTGGGTCAAATCGCCCAACACGACCGGGCAGGCGTGGGGATCCAGGCCGTGCGTTTCCAGAGCGTGCCGTAGACCAGCGAGGCGGTGTTCTGCAAAGAACAGGTCTGGAGGAGGCGCCAGGCAAGCAATGTGGCGATGTCCCAGGCCGATCAGGTATTCACCGATCATTTGCATTCCTCGAGCGCCATCCACATCCACAAAGGAGAAGTCAATCTCACCCTCGGTGCGACCAAAGGCAACAAAGGGGAAGCCGATCTCACGCAGGTAGGTGATGCGGGCATCCTGGCGGCGGGTGCGCACAATGACAAAGCCGTCCACTTGCCGGCTTTGCACTTTCTGTCGGTAGACCTGCAGCTCCCGCTCACCCGGCTCCTGGGTAGAAACAAGCAAGTCGTAGCCATGTTCAGCCGCCATGTTGCCAATGCCAGCGAGAAATTCGCTGAAGAAGGGGTCGGAAAACCGCGGACCAAAAGTCGGAAGGATAAGGCCAAGAGTGTCCGAGCGACGCCTCTGAAGGCGCTGCGCCAGGAGGTTGGGCGTGTAGCCCAACTCCTCAGCCACACGACGTACTAACGCTTTCGTCTCAGGGCTGACGTCGTCGTAATCTGCCAGGGCGCGCGAGACAGTGGTAATGGACTTGTCGGTGCGACGAGCGATTTCCTTGAGCGTTATCGGCATGACATTTGCTCCATCGTAATGTTACACAGGAAAAGGGCAAGGAGTCCAAAACGTTTCGGATACGTTTCCATTGTAAACCAAAACGTTTTGGATGTCAATACTTTGAGCCTCAACTTTGGCGAAAATTCCGAGAAGTCAAGGAGCTCAACCATCACACCGAACACGCCGAGGCGTCGACGCAGGCTCATGCACAGAGAAGATGCATGGCGCCCATCATAGGTCAGAGCTGCAGTGTGGCAAGCCCGCGCCGGCAATGGCGTCAGGACCATTTGACTTGGGCACAGGCGCAAAAACGGTTATAATCCAAGTCACAGCTACAAGGAGGAGCGATGATCTACGAAGAGCCGCCGCAACCCATGCCGCCGCAAACACTACGATTGCCGCTCGCCCCGGTGCGCGCTCTCTACCCGCTTATCGCCATCAACATCCTGGCATTCATCCCCTACCTGGGCACGCTTTTCAATCAGGACGCGGTGTGGCGCTTTATCCTGACCATGGGCGGGCTTATTCCGGTCGCGGTGCTGGATTACCATCAACTGTGGCGCCTGGTCACGGCGGGCTTTCTGCATCTGGACATCCTCCACATCGGCTTCAATATGTATGCGCTGAACATCCTGGGGAAGAATGCCGAGGCGCTCTTCGGGACGAGACGCTTTCTCAGCGGCTATTTGCTATCCTTGCTCAGCAGCAGCATTCTGGTGACCGCGTTTGCTGGACGCGAGACCCTCACCATCGGTGCGTCGGGCGCGATCATGGGGATAGTCGGACTGCTGCTCGCCTACAGTTATCGCTACCGCGACGCGCCCGCCGTCCATGCGATGTTCAGCAGCCTGGTGCAAATGACGCTTCTCAACCTGGGGATTGGGCTCCTGCCGGGCATCAGTCTGTGGGGACATCTGGGTGGGTTGCTCGGCGGCATAGCGGCCGGCTGGGCGCTCTGCCCCCGCTACGTGCTCAGCGCCGGCAACGAATGGACTCCCGCCCAGGTGGCCATAGAGCCATGGGGGGCGCGCGAAACAGCCCGGCTGGGAATAGTCATAACGGCGCTGCTGGCGATCGTCGCCGTCATGGTATGGGGAGGCTGAACAGTACCGCCGTCAGGTATTGACCTCTCAGCGCTGGTCTTTCCGCTTCCCATGCTCGATCAAAACCTGCTCCCCAGCGCTTTGCCGGGAAGCAGTACAGGCTCATCGAGAAAAGGCAATTGACGGCGTCACTCGACCGCATCGAACACGCCGCGCCGCTTTCTTAGCCCGTAAAGAGCCCCAAGGTCCACACCCCAACAAGTATCCAGGCATGTGACTGCGCTGCAAAACCTGTCAGCGTCACCGCCGTCGGGTCGGTCACACCAGCGCTTACCGGGCTGTGGAACGTGCCCCGTCTATGAATGTCCACGTCCTCCGGCCGATAATATTGACCTTCAGAAAAACATTTAGGAAAGCGTTATAATGGGCAGCAACGCGAAACCGTTGAAGGTCATGGGCTTCATTGACTATTTTAGTGGGGCGTTCTTCTATCAGGCTCAAACTGCAAAGTTCACAAGCGAGGCCTATCAGACGTTCCTTTGCCACATCCTGGCCGACACCACTAAACCTTTGTTCATCATCCAAGATGGGGCGCGCTACCACACCAGCGCGGCCATGCGCGCGTTCTTCGCCGCGCATGGCGACCGCTTGTCAGAACTTTGCGATATACTTGGTTACGGTCAGTCATTGGTCGCCCGCCTTTGGTTTGGTCACCAGGGAATATACCATAACTGACCTTGTACTTCAGATGTACGGTAGAGAAAATTCCCTTTTGAAACGACCTGAAACTCACGGTTTACATCTCACAGACTCGCGGGAGGAAACGATGTTGAACGACACAGAATTGAAAGCGTTGTTGGAGCGGTTGAACACGGTCGCTGTGGTGGGGATGTCCACCAATCCCGCCAAGGCCGCACACCGCGTGCCGGCCTATCTGCTCACCGAAGGCTTCGAGGTGATTCCGGTGAATCCGCACGCCGAGACGATTCTGGAGCGGCGGTGTTACCGCAGCCTCCTGGACGTCCCGGAGTCCATTGACATCGTGGAGGTGTTCCGTCCCTCGGAGGACGCCCTGCCGGTCGTGGAGGAAGCGCTCGCGCGGCACACGGCCCGTGGCGATGTGGCGCTGATCTGGCTGCAGTTGGGAATCGTGAACGAGACGGCGCGGGCGCGGGCAGAAGCCGCAGGGATTCCCTTCGTGCAGGATCGCTGCATGGCGATCGAGATCCCGCGCCTGTTTCCGGGGGGCCGGGTGAAACGCTAGAGGATTTTACGACGGAACGGCTGTTCCAACCCCACTAACCCAAACCGTGGGTAGCGGCGATGAGGGGTGCACGATCCCCTGCTCATCCACGTTTCACGCCCTGCGCCTCGCGTCTCACAACAGCGTGCGGGGATCGGGCAGGACCCCCGGTTCCAATAAGCGCACGGCTGCCTCGTAGCCTTCGGCTGCCATGGCGGTAGGGCGGACGCTGCGCACGCGGGCGATGGCCTCGTCGGGCGTCATGTTCCTGTAGGTGACCAGGTAGCCGGCGAGGATCGCGCCCGTGCGATCCCGCCCTATATAGCAATGGACCAGGGTGGGATTCCCCGCGCGCAGCTGAATGTCAATGAAGGTCCACACTTTCAACGCCTCGTAGATGAAGGCCCGCTGCAAGCTCCGCGAACTCAGCACGATCGAGGGAAACTTCGCGCGGTAGTGGACGAATCCCTGCGACGAAAGGTCCTCGGGCAGGTCGTCCGCGGCGAGCGAGACGAGCGCCCGGATCCCGGCGGCGTACATTTCGGCGGGATCCCAGGGCGCTACGGTAGGACCGGGACGCCCGGCCAGCAGGCCTTCGATGACCCAGAAAACGTGTTGCATGGGTTCCATTGTAGCCGAATCCCCGCAGCGTCAAGTGGATTTTAGGGTTATCGCATTTGGCCACCTGTGGCAGGAAGGCGGCCTGAAGGCCGGGGATAAAGAATAGATTTTTGTAGCGAGGCTTCATCCTGCCATAAAAATCTCAACGATTCCCGACAAAGTTCGGTTGCTTTATGCGGGTTGTGCAGTATAGTCGAAAGATGTAACATCTATCGGAAAAAAGAGAGTGGCCGGTGGTGCAGATAATTTTCGCCATGGCAAACACGGAGCTTTAACGTCAACGTATGAATTATGGATATGGATATGGAAAACATAAAATTGGAGGCTGAAAGCGCCCCGGCGGGAGCCGTGATGGGCGGGACCGTCGTCGCCGTGCGTTTTCAGCCGGTGGGCAAAATCTACTACTTCCTGGCCGCCCCAGAGCTCGCCCTCCAGGCGCGCGAGTGGGTGGTCGTAGAGACGACGCACGGCTTACAGGTGGGGCAAGTGGTGACGGTGAACCTGCCGCCGACGTGCGCGACCTGCGGCGAGGAGACGTTGCGCCCGATCGTGCGTCGCGCCAGCGCTCTGGACATGGCGCGGCACCAGCACCTGCGCGAGCGCGGGGAACGGGCGGTGGAGACCGTCGCCGAAGAGATTAAGGCGATGGGGCTCAAAGAGATCAAGGCGGTGCAGGTCGAATTCACCCTCGATGGCGAGAAGGCCGCCGTTTTCTGCATGGGGACGCTTTCGGGCAATGACCAGAATGCGCTGCGGCGGCGTCTGGCGCCCCGGCTGCGCTGTCATGTGGATCTGCGCGTCGTCGGCCCGCGGGATCATGCCAAGATGCTGGGGGGATACGGCGTCTGCGGCGAGCCGCGTTGCTGCGCGCGTTTTCTATCTGATTTTCACACCGTCTCAATCCGCATGGCGAAGGATCAATCCATCTCCATGGCCCCAACCGACATCACCGGCATGTGCGGACGCCTGCGCTGCTGCCTGGCCTATGAGCACCAGGTCTATCTCGATTCCGCTAAGGATTTCCCCAAGCGCAAAACGCGCGTGCGCACTGCCGAGGGCATTGGGCGGGTGATTGATTGGGACGCGCTCAAGGCAGAGTTGATTGTGGAAATCCCGCCCGACGGCCCGCGCCGCGAGCGCAAGCACTATCGCTTCCCCCTCACGGAGGTCGAGATGCTCTCGGCAGAGCCAGAGGGACCGACCGAGGAAGATCCCGAGCCAGCCTCGGAATGAGACCCGCGGCGGGCCTGCCCATCACGTTTTACCCGGCTGGGGATTTGCCGTCCCCAGCCGGTGTGTTTATGTCTTACGGCGCGATACGGATCACGGTGAGCAGCACGTTGCCCATGGCGGGATCCGCTCCCGCGCCGGAGACCGGGACCCGCACGCCGTCTTCCGTGTGATACATCCCCGTGAGGAGCTGGTAGTCGCCCGGCGGCGTTTCTGGTGGAATGTCCAGCGTGTAGGTGTCCGCGAAGGGCAGGTTCGGCAGCCAGGTGCAGGTAGGATAGGCGCCCTCCAGCGGGATCTGATCGTCCTGCGCCCAGAGCGGCCCCTGGGTGACGGGATTGTACGCCGCGCCGAGCAGGTGCGTGAAGACCGTGTAGCTTTGGGTGATGGGCGCTGTGGCCTCCCAATAGAGCGTCAGCTCCAGCGTCGTCCCCGGCCGTGCGGTCGGCGGCTCCCCCCGCCGCACGCCGCGCAGCTCATAGCCGAGCAGCGTCGCTTCGCCGACGGTGGCCTCCAGCGGCTGGGGAATGCGGGCGGGATCGGCAGCGCTCTGCGTGTGCGTGACCCGTATCCTGCCCAGCTCCAGCGTTTCCCCGCCCGGCGCCCGCAGCTCGAAAGTATAGCGCTGCGCGGGGAGAAGCGGCTGGATGGTGAAACGGGCCTGGACATAGCGGGCAGCCCCGGCGGGCGTGGGCGCGACGCTGACGTCCGTCGGCCCGACGGTCAGGCCATCGGCGCCGCGCAGGGTCACGGCGAGCGTGATCGGCTGCTCCGCCTGCAGATACAACCCCAGGCGTACTTCGTCCAGCGGCCGGAACTCCGTGGTGGGCAGATCATAGCCGAGGAGCCGCGCGCCCGTCCCCAGGTCGTGCTCCAGGGGATATTGGGGCGGCGTGTTCCACAGCGGCGTCAGCGGGTCTTCCTCCGTCGCGCTGAAAAGGCTGAGCGCGTTGTAGCCAAAATTGTAATGCAGGACGCGCCTGGAATGCGCCATGAGCCACGCCTCGGCGTAGCCCTCGGGATCCTCCAGCCCGCGTTCGAGCTGCACCAGCCAGATGCGGGGATGACTCGCCGCGAGCGCGCCCAGCTCTGCGGCGGCGGCAGCCTCGGTGAGCGGCGGTGGGCTTTGCGGCACCCGGGTGATCGGCGGACGGTTGTCCGGCGCGGGGGCGCGGTCGTAGCTCAGGGTGAAGATGGGATAACGGTCCCCTGAGACCAGCGCCAGCGCGTCGCCGGGCCGTGCGTGGGTCCAGATGATGCGGCTGAGGGTGAGGTCGGTGTCGCGCAGATAGCGTGGCGCGAAATGTTGCGGCAACGTCCACAGCATCATGCCGGCGACCCCCACACTGAGCAGCACGCCCACCGGACGCAGGCGGCGAGGCCGCAGCCAACCGGCCAGCGCCCAGGCCAGGAGCACGTAGAACGCGGGGGCGAGCGGCAGCAGGTAGCGCGCTTCGACGCGGGGATTGTAAAAGAGGGCGCGGGGTTGCGACAGCGCCCAGATGATGAGCGGCATGAACAGCACGCTGCCGCCGAGCAAGGCGAGTCCCCACGTCAACCGTGCGCGAGCGGAACCCTGCTCCTGGCGCAGCAGCAAGATCACGCCCACCAGCAGCGCGCCGACGACGAGCAGCGCCGGCGTGCGATAGCGTCCCACGTCGGTAGAGATCCCCAGCGTCACCAGCACGGCGTTGAGCTCCAGGACGAAGCTCAGCGACGCGGGTTCCTTGACCACGGACCAGGAACGCATGCGGGGCAACGCCAGCGCCATCCACGGCACGAGGAAGGGGAGCACGCCCGCCTGAATGGCGATCCAGCGTCCCCAGAAGCGCCAGCGATCCTGGCGGCGCCAACCGGCGAGGAGCAACGTGAGATTTTCGATCGGCACGAGGACGATGGAGGAGTAAACGGTCAGCATGGCGCCCGCCGTCGTCAGAATCCAGCCGCTGATGGTGCGGCGCGTGAGATTTCCTTCAGCGAGGCGGACGGTGAAGTAGAGCGAGAGCATAGCGCCCAGCCCCGCGAGCGCGTACATCCGCATCTCCTGCGACCACCAGATGTGGAAGCGCGAGAGCGCCAGCAGCGCCATGGCGCCGGCGCCGACGGCCGGGGAACGGGAAAGGCGCCGCGCGAGGACATAGACGACCGGCAAGGTGAGGAAGGCTTCCAGTGCGGTGATGAATCGCAGCGCAAACTCGGTCTCACCGCTGACCCGCGCCCACGTCCACAGCAGCCAGAAGTACAGCGGCGGATGCACGTCGCTGGCGGTCCACAGCGTGGCGTCGGTAAAGGACATCCGCGAGGCGACGACGGAGAGGCCCTCGTCCCACCAGATATTCTGGTCGCCCAGGCGCGTCAGGCGTAGCGCGAAGGCGACCAGCAGGATCACGCCCAGCAGGAGGCGGTGGCTACGTTTCATACATCGTCCTCAAATCTCATTGGGATATTTTTATCAGCGCCTGATCGGCGTTCTGCGCGTCTTGGGCTATGGCGCCATTATAATCGTAAAGCTGCCTCCAACAACCGCGCCCGGCTTTGTCATCCTGTTCCCCGATGTTATAATGCTCCCCGTGGACAAGAAGCCGATCAAGGTCATCATTCAGATCCCCTGCTACAATGAGCGGGAAGCCTTGCCGGAAACGGTGAGAGCGTTGCCGCACGAGATTCCCGGCGCGGATGTGGTCGAGTACCTGGTGGTGGATGACGGCAGCAGCGATGGGACCGCGGAGGTGGCTCGCGCGTTGGGCGTCCAGCACCTCGTGCGCCACACGCGCAACCGGGGCCTGGCGAAGGCTTTCCTCAGCGGGCTGGAGGCGGCGCTGGCGGCCGGCGCCGACGTCATCATCAACACGGATGCGGACAATCAATATCAGGCGGCGGACATCCCCCTGCTGGCGCAACCGATTCTGGAAGGGCGGGCGGACATCGCCATTGGGGATCGGCAGCTGGCGCAGCATCCCTACTTCTCCCCCTTCAAGCGCTGGCTGCAGCAGGTGGGCAGTTGGGTCGTCGGTCGGGCTTCGGGGACGCCGGTCCGCGACGCGACGAGCGGTTTCCGCGCGCTGAGCCGGGAAGCGGCGTTGCGCCTGCTCGTGCTCGGCGAGTATTCCTACACGCTGGAGACGCTCATTCAGGCGGGGGCCGAGCGGCTGGCGGTGGTGTACGTCCCCATCCACGTCAACCCGGTGACCCGCCCCTCGCGCCTGATGAAGAGCCTGCCCCACTTCCTTGCCCATTCCACCGTCACCATTCTGCGCGCTTACACCATGTACCGTCCCCTGCGGGTGTTTTTGTGGACGGGGACGGTGTGTTTCCTGTTGGGATTGGCCTTGGGGATACGCTTTCTCTATTTTTACTTCAGCGGCGGCAGTGCGGGACACGTGCAATCCCTCATTTTGATGGCGGTGCTGCTCATCGTGGGCTTTCAGATCTGGCTGATCGGGCTGTTGGCCGATCTGGTCGCCGCGAATCGCAAAATCATGGAGGAGGCGCTCTATCGGCTGCGCAAAGTGGAGCTGCAGGTGACGGAGCAGAAGCAGAACAATGATTAAAGCGCTCAAGGAGCTCTGGCAGTATCGCGAGCTCGTCTACAACCTGGTGCTGCGCGATCTGAAGGTGCGCTACAAGAATTCGATTCTGGGCGTGCTCTGGTCGTGGCTCAACCCCTTGCTGATGATGTTGGTGTTCACCTTCGTCTTCAATGTGATGCAGCGCTCGCCCATGCGGGATTTCCACATCTTTGTGTTGAGCGGCCTGTTGCCGTGGAATTATTTCTCCGCGGCGGTGATGGGTGGATTGTTCAGCATCACCGGTAACAGCCACTTGATCAAGAAGGTGTATTTTCCCCGCGAGATTCTGCCCATTGCGACGGTGCTTTCGGGCCTGGTGAACTTCCTCATCAGCCTGCCCGTGCTGTTCCTGCTGGCGTGGATTTCGGGGGTGCCGCTCAGCGCGTGGGTCCTGCTGTTGCCCTTGCCGATCCTGGTGCAGACGTGTTTCACCATCGGCATCGTGCTCTTCCTCTCCACGCTGGAAGTCTTCTACCGCGACACGCACATGGTCATGGATGTGGCGATCCTGGCGTGGTTCTTTCTCACGCCGATCTGGTATTCTGTGCAACAGGTGACGGATTCGGCGACGCTGCTGGGGCTGCAGTTCTCGCCGCGGCGGTTGCTGTTCTGGCTGAATCCCATGGCCTCGATCATCAACACGTATCAGGACCTGGTCTACTATGGGCGGCTGACGACGTGGGATTTTCTGGCGCGCACGGCAGTGACGGCCCTGCTGATCCTGGTCGCGGGCTACGCCTTCTTCCTGCACTTCCGCGGGCGCTTCGGCGAGGAATTGTGAGCTTGTCACCTCAAACGATTGTGGTATAATTTCGTTTGCAAACGCCAGGGGATGTAGCTCAGCTGGGAGAGCGCTACAATCGCACTGTAGAGGCCAGGGGTTCGAATCCCCTCATCTCCATAGCGGGGCTTGCGCCCGCAACAATCGAAGTGCTGTTGGGCCTGTGGCGCAGTTGGGAGCGCGCCTCAATGGCATTGAGGAGGTCAAGGGTTCGAATCCCTTCAGGTCCACACACCCTCCCCGCCTAAGCCAGGCGGGGAGGGTTGTTTTTAAGGAAGGAGTTCTCGCGCCCCGGCGACTATTCGTCGGTGTCCGTCTCGCCTGGCATATCAAGAGCGAGGATGTCCCCATGGTAATTGATCACGATGCGGAACCCCATCAATCCCAACCAGACTCGCGCCTCTTCTGGCAGCCCCATCTGAAGGAGCTGCTCGATATTTTCATCCATTTTGTCCAGGGAGGCTTCGACCATGGCTTTGGCAAACAGGTCTTCCTGCCCCAGGAATTTCAGCGTCCCTTCGACGACCAGGTCCCGTTGGGCCAGCACCTGTTCACTCAACTGGCGTAGCACCTGCCGATCCACGATTTCGGCGAGAACGTGACGCTCAAAGCCGGCGTCGTTGACGATGTAGTAGGCGTCATCACCCAGGAAGCCGACGTTGACGGCTTGCCCGAATTCATCGGAAACCAACCCGGCAAATACGGCCGTGCGAGCCATCGCGTTGCTCCTTTCACAGGAATCTCAGGGGGTTGACTTGTCGAAACCCCCGTTGAGGGTACACTCACAGTGCTTATCCTATCAGAAATTGACCATTTGCCAAATGGGAGGTGGGGCATGGAAAATTTGCGTCCTGTCGCCATTGTGACAGATTCTGCCACAGGTTTGCCGGAATCTTTGTTGCAGAAGTACGCCATCGAAGTGGTTCCCTACTGGGT
>JAGPHL010000277.1 GCA_018055515.1 Anaerolineae bacterium | reverse complement strand
CGCGGACGGGAATTGGAAACCGTCAGCCATGTCATTGACGCCGGCGGCATCGTGCGCTGCCTCTGCCGCGATGGCGGATGGGGCATCGCCACCTTCAACAACCGCGACGCGCTGGTGGAAAAAGTCGCCCAGGCCGTGCAATGCGCTCGCGCCGCCAGGAGCGACACTCCCATCGAACTGGCGCCCATCCCCGTCGTTCAGGATCGCCTCACGGTGACGCTGGAGCGCGATTTCAGGGGCGTTCCCCTCGCGGAGAAAAAGGCGCTCGTGGAAGGCTACAACGCGGTCCTGCTCGGCGCCAGCGACCGCATCGTGGATACCGCCTGCCGCTACAACGATAGCTTCAGCCGGGTCACCTTCGCCAGCTCCGAGGGCGCTTTCATCGAAGAGGAGCGCCCGATGGTAGTGATGTACTTTGTGGCGACGGCCCGCGACGGCGACAATGTCCAACAGGCGCACGAGAGCTATTCCCGCCTGGCAGGCTACGAAATAGTTCAGGGACTCGAGTCGCTCGCCGAAACTGCCGCGCAGCGGGCGACCGCGCTGCTGAGGGCCGAAAGCGTCGTCGGAGGACGCTATCCGGTGATCATTGATCCCCGGCTGGCCGGCGTCTTCATCCACGAGGCCTTTGGACACCTTTCGGAAGCCGACTTCCTCTACGAAAATCCCGCCGCGCGGGAGATGATGACGCTCGGACGTCGCTTCGGGCCGGACTTCCTCACCGTTTTCGACGACGGCAGCCTCCCCGGCCTGCGCGGCACCCACAAGTACGACGACGAAGGCACCCCCACCCGCCGCAATGACCTCATCCGCAACGGCATCCTGGTCGGACGGCTCCACTCCCGCGAGACGGCGGCGAAGATGGGCGAGACGCCCACCGGCAACGCCCGCGCTGTCAACTATCGCCACGCGCCCATTGTGCGGATGACGAACACGGCCATCGCGCCGGGAACCACGTCCTTTGCCGACATGCTCCAGGACATCGAACTCGGCATCTATGCCTGCGACGCTTACGGCGGCACCACCGAGCTGGAATCCTTCTCCTTCAGCTCCGGCTACGCCTACATGATCCGCCATGGGCAGCTCGCCGAAATGGTGAAGGACGTGATCCTCGCGGGCAACCTGTTCACCACGCTGCAGAACATTGACGCCATCGGCGATGATTTCCAGTGGTCGCATCCCGGCGGCGGTTGCGGCAAGGGCGGACAGGCGCCCCTGCCGGTAGGCATGGGCGCGCCGCACGTCCGCATTCAGAACGTCGTGATTGGAGGGAAATAGCCATGGACATACTACAACGTTTGCGGGCGCAGGCAGAACAGGTCGAGGTGTTCCACATTCAAAGCGAATCCACCCAGGTCCGCTTCGAAGCCAATTCCCTGAAGGCCAGCCAGGTGGAAGAGATCAGCGGCCTGGCAGTGCGAGTGGTCAAGGACGGGCGGATGGGTTTCGCCGCCTCCAGCGATGTGACGGCAACCGAAAAGCTGCTGGCGAACGCCCTGGAGTCCGCCGCTTACGGCGACCCCACGCCCTTCGCCTTCCCCGGCCCGCAGGATGCTCCCGACGTCGCCTGTTACGATCCGCGCATCGCGGAGCTGAGCATCTCCCGCCTGGTAGAAATCGGCCAGGAGATCATGGCGTACCTGCGGGAAGTGGATCCCGAGGGCATGGTCAGCGTGGAGTTGCGACGCGGGGTGGAGCGCTACACCCTGCGCAATCATGCTGGCGCCGAGGTCGCCGTCACGCGCACGCCGCTCACGATCGCTTGCGGCGTTGATCGCGTGAAGGGCGACGATGTGCTGATGGTGTACGACGTGCAAGGCGCCACCCTCTGGAATGAGGGCTTCATGGCGCCGGTGCAGCGTCTGGCCGAAAAACTGCGGCTCGCGCAACAGGTCGTCCCCCTGCGCGCCGGCCGTATGCCGGTGCTTTTCTCGCCCTTGGGAGCGATCGTGCTGGGCTTTCCGTTGATGTTAGGGCTCAGCGGCAAGAACGTGGTGAAGGGCGTCTCGCCGCTCGCGGGGCGCTGCGGCGAGCAGGTCTTCGATCCGCGCCTCACGCTCGTGGATGACGCCACCCTGCCGGGCGGCTTCGGCAGCGCCGCTTACGATGATGAAGGTGTGCCCCATCAGCGCACCGTGCTTGTCGAAAACGGCGTCCTGCGGGGATTCTACTACGATCTCAAGACCGCCGCGCGAGCGGGCGTCCCCTCCACCGGCAACGGCTCGCGGGGCCTCTTCAGTCAGCCCGACCCGGCTCCCACCAACTTGCTGTGGGGGGCGGGGGAGACGCCGCTGGCGGACATGCTCGCGGGCATCGAAGAGGGCTTGTGGGTCGAAAACGTGCTGGGATTGGGACAGGGCAACATCATTTCCGGCGCGTTCTCCAATCCCCTGGCGCTCGGCTTCAAGATCGAAAAGGGCCAGATCGTGGGGCGGGTGAAGGGGGTCTCCATCGCGGGGAACGTCTACGAGTTGTTGCGGCACGTCAGCGCCGTGAGCCGCGAGACGGAATGGGTCTACCAGAACTTCAATCAGCCCTACGTGCTGTTGGAGGAGATGAACGTCATTGCCAGGGAATGAGGCTGACGTTCCCTGTCGAAGAATCAGTCTGTCCCTTGCCGCTGGCGCGGAAAACGCTTCCGCGCCAGCGTGATGTGTCCGCGCCTGCGCGTTGCGTTCCGGCTCATTCCCTTTATAATGAAGCCCGGAGGGACTATGCGCGCCATTAGAAAAGCTGATATCCGCCGCCTGGCGACGGAAGTGTACAACCTGGAGGGGCGGACGTTGGAGGGCATCCTGCGACGTGACCCCGTAGATGGGAAACTGAATATCAACGGTGTGAGCCTCGAAGAATGGCTGGCTCGCGACGAAAATAAGGAAGTGAGCCTGCTCCTGATCCCCGCCGAGAGTGAGCATCCCATGGAAACCCAGACCTGCAATACCTGCGGGCGGGAATACACGGGGGCTTCATGTCCCCATTGCCGCGAGGTGCGGTATCGCCTGCGCGGCGGCTGACGCCCGTCCAGGGAT
>JAGPHL010000276.1 GCA_018055515.1 Anaerolineae bacterium | reverse complement strand
CACGTTCGCACGTTCACACTTCATTATATCCCCAATCCCCTGCAGGCCGAAGCAGCGCCAGGGCGTGGACGGCCCGAGCCCTTCTCCAGTTGACACGCGCTTTCTTTTAGTTACAATCGCACTCACGACGGCTGAACGCCGTCTCGACTGCCCGTAGCCGCGGAGGAAATGACCCATGACCCAGAAATTGACCAGCGCCGAGATTCGCCAGGCTTTCCTGGATTATTTTGCCCAGCGGGGCCACACGATTGTGCCCAGCGCCAGTCTCGTGCCGCAAGATGATCCCACCCTCTTGTTCACCAACGCCGGTATGAACCAATTCAAGGACGTCTTCCTGGGCACGGGGACGCGCCCTTACACCCGCGCCGCTGATTCGCAAAAATGTATGCGCGTCGCCGGCAAACACAATGATCTCGACGATGTGGGGCGCGATGGCACCCATCACACTTTCTTTGAGATGCTGGGCAACTGGTCCTTCGGCGATTACTACAAAAAGGAAGCCATCGGCTGGGCCTGGGACTTGCTCACCCGCGTCTACGGCCTGGAGAAAGACCGCTTGTGGGCGACCATCTTCAAGGACGATCAAGGCGAGCTGGGCACCGACGAGGAAGCCGCCGCATGTTGGCGCTCCGAGACCGACATCGCGCCCGAGCACATTCTCGCCTTCGGGCGCAAAGACAACTTCTGGGAAATGGGGGACACCGGTCCCTGCGGCCCCTGCTCCGAAATCCACTACGACCGTGGCCCCGAGGCCTGCAACAAACACAGCGTGCCCGGCCACGTCTGCCGCGTCAACGGCGACTGCACCCGCTTCACCGAAATCTGGAACCTCGTGTTCATCCAATACAACAACCGGGGCAACTATGCTCTGGAGCCGCTCCCCGCCCAACACGTGGACACCGGCATGGGTTTCGAGCGGCTCACGGCACTCCTCCAGGGCGTGGAATCCAACTATCACACCGACCTCTTCTGGCCCATCATCCAGAAAACCCAGGCGCTCGCCGGACAGACCGACGCCGAACGTGAGGCCGAATTCACCGCCTACCGGGTGATCGCCGACCATACCCGTGCCTGCACCTTCCTCATCGGCGACGGCGTGCTGCCCGCCAATGAGGGCCGCGGCTACGTGCTGCGCATGGTGCTGCGCCGCGCCGTCCGCTTTGGGCGACGTCTGGGCTTCACCCGCCCCTTCATGGCCGAGCTGGCCCAGCTGGTCATCGAAATGATGGGCCATCAATTCCCGGAACTGCCGCAGCGCGCCGATTTCATCATGGCGACCCTCACCGGCGAGGAAGAGCGCTTTCTGCGCACGCTGGATCAGGGCCTCGCGCGCCTCGACGAGATCATGACGAGCCGGAAAGCCATCGGCAAGACCGACATCCCCGGCAGCGACGCCTTTTTCCTCCATGACACGCTGGGCCTGCCCCTGGAGGTGACCAAAGACATCGCGGGGGAACAGGGCTTCACCGTGGACGAGCCGGGTTATCACGCCGCCCGCGAGGCGCAGCGTGCTCGCGCTCGCGCCGCCGGCGATTTCAAAATGGAGGAGGATTCCCGCGCCCGCCTCTATGCGGAACTGGCGGCAGCCGTGGAATCCCTCCACCCCGAACCGTTGAGCTACGACCCCTACGGCCCGCTGGAAGTAGAGGCCGAGGTGGTAGGTCTCCTCACCTGCGATGCCGTGATGGACACCGCACTTGAGGGCCGGGACGTGGAACTGGTGCTGGCCGCTACCCCCTTCTACGTGGAATCCGGCGGACAGGTGAGCGACACGGGGCGCATCGTCGGCCCCAACTGGGAAGTCGAGGTCACCGACATGAAACGCCCGCAGGCAGGGCTGATTGTCCACATCGGCCATGTGGTGCGCGGTCGTCCCAAAGTGGGCGATCGGGCGACCGCGTGTGTAGATACGGCGCGTCGCTGGGACATTCGCCGCAATCACACCGCCACCCATCTGCTGCATCACGCGCTGCGGCAAGTCCTCGGCAGTCACGTCGCGCAGGCCGGTTCGCTGGTAGCGCCAGAGCGACTGCGCTTCGACTACAACTTCGAGAAGCCGCTGACGGCCGAACAGCGTGCGGAACTCGAACGGCTGGTCACCGAGGCCGTGCTCGCCAACTACCGCGTCGAAGCGCGCCAGGAAGCCTACCGCGACGCGCTCGGCCAGGGCGTGATCGCGCTCTTCGGCGAAAAATACGGGGATGTCGTGCGCGTGTTGCGCGTCGGCGAGCCGGAGGCGCCCTACAGCCAGGAATTGTGCGGCGGCACCCACGTCACCCGCACGGGCGACATTGGCCCCTTCTTCATCGTCTCGGAGAGCGGCATCGGCGCGGGCATCCGCCGCATCGAAGCGGTGACCGGACGAGGCGCGCTGGAAATGTGCCAGGCCCTCCGCGCGCGGCAGGAACAAATCGCCGCGGCGTTGGAGACGACGCCCGAACAGACGCCGCAGCGCGTCCAGCGATTGTTGGAAGACCTCCGCGCCGCGCACAAAGAAGTCGAGCAATTACACCGCCAGCTGGCGCGGGCCGACTTCGAGACCCTGCTAGGCCGCGTCGTCGAAGTGGAGGGCGTGCCAGTGCTGGCAGCGCGCGTCACTGCGCCCGATGTCGAGACGCTCCGCGAGATGGCCGACTGGTTCCGGGATAAGATGAAGGGCGGCGTCATCGTGCTGGGGACGGTGATCGAAGACAAGCCGCTGTTCATTGCCGCGACGACGAAGGAGCTGAACGCGCGCGGCATCCATGCCGGTACCCTGGTCAGACAGGTGGCGCAGCGCGTGGGCGGCGGCGGCGGCGGGCGGCCCGACATGGCGCAGGCCGGCGGACGCGACGTCGGCAAACTCGATGAGGCGCTTGCCGCGGTAGGGGAATTGGTAAAAGCAGCGCTGCGAGCCTGACGCCGGGACCGTCATCCGCCGCAACAAAGACACACTGGCTGCCACACCCTGTGGAAGCACGAAAATGTGAGTCGTGAGGGGTGGAGTCGTGAGATGAAACCGCGACGATTCTCTTTTCACGGCTCACTGATCTCTATTTTCGAAGGAGACGCCATGTGCTGGCGCACA
>JAGPHL010000275.1 GCA_018055515.1 Anaerolineae bacterium | reverse complement strand
CCCATTACCCATTCCCCATTACTTTATTGCCCCATTGCCCCCTTACTCATGGTCTCACTTCTCACAACTCAAAACCACCGTCTTGATCTCGAAAGGCCGAAAGTCCAGGGGGATGCGCCCTTGCTCACAGGCGAGTGCGGCCTCTGGCTCCTCCAGCATGTTCGTCTGCGTCGCCGCCGCGACGGGCAAACTCGTCTCCAAAATGCAGCGGGTGGCGGTGCGCTTGGATTCGTAAAGCCGCAGGACGATGTCCGGCGAGCCATCCTCGGCGGGTTTGACCGTCTCCAGGATCACGTTCGGCGCGCTGAGCATGAAGAGCGAGCGCCTTCCTCCCGCTCCCTCGACGACGGTCACGGGCACGTTGAGCTCGTAGGCCTCGCGGATCACGTCGCTCTCGAAGAAGCTGCCGTTCCAGGCGTAGAGTGCGTAGGTGAAGCGCTGCTCGCCCCGATCGGCGCGCATGTCGGGGGCCAAGGCCGCCTTGAGCAGCGTGAGGTTGAAGGTGTTGCCGGTCACGTCCAGGCCGTATTTGGAATCGTTGAGCAGCGCGACGCCGCGCCCCTCCTCCAGCAAGGCCGACCATTTGTGCGCTGACACCTCGAAGCGGTCGGCGTCGAAGGGGCGCGAGGCATGGGTCGGCCGGCGCAGATGGCCGAACTGAATCTCATGGACGGCTTCGTCGGCGTGAATAGTCACCGGGAAGGCGACTTTGAGCAGCTTGTGACGCTCCTGCCAGTCCACGACCGTCTCGAACTCCAGGCGGCGACTGCCACGGCGCAGGCGAATCACCTGCGTGAGCGTCGAATCATGCAGCGTCCGGGTCAGGCGCAACGCGGCGAACAGCGGCCCCGCGGCGAGCACCTCGAGGCGCGCCTCACGGGAGAGCTCCACCGGCGCCTCCTTGACCATGCTGTCAATGTCCCAGGCGTCGAACCAGGTCGGCACGTCCTTGTAGAGATGGAAGGCGTTGCAGGGTCCGGCAGCGAGCTCCCGCCCGGCTTCTTTATCGAAAAGGCTCACGATTTCGCCCGCCGCGTTGAATTCAACCCGCAGGACTTCATTCTCCAACAGGCGCGGCTCGGCCCGAAGCGCGGCGGTCTCCGGCAGCGCCAGATCCGCCGGCGTGAACGTCGCCCACCCGCAGGCGGGAACGGCGACTTCGGCCCACGTCTGCCCCTCGAAATGCTGTCCCGGCGCGTCGGCCAGGCTCTCAGGCAGCGGCACGAGCGCCTGACGTGCCCACGACAGGGAATTGAAGACCGTCACGGCGGGCGCGGGCCGGGTCAAACTGCGCGCCGCCTCCCGCGCGATCTCCGTCGCCGTCGCGAGCACGCCGGCGTGCTGCTGTTCGGCTTCCGCATACACCCGCGCGATCGAGGAACCGGGGAGAATGTCGTGGAATTGATTGAGCAGCACCGTCTTCCACGCCGCATCGAGCCGCGTCAGCGGCAGGTCAAAATGCGTCAGGACGCGGGCCAGGCTGCCCCAGAACTCCGCCTCGCGCAGCGCGAGCTCACAACGCCGGTTGTTGCGCTTGGTCCGCGCCTGCGAGGTGTAGGTGCCGCGGTGCGCCTGGAAGTAGAGCTCGCCCACGTAGCGGCGTCGGGGTCCGCCGCGCGCCTCCAGCGCCTCGAAAAATGCCAGCGGCGACGCCATCCGCACGCGAGGCGCCCCCTCCAGGTCGCGGGCGCGGCGGGCAAATTCGATGTGTTCGCGGGTCGGGCCGCCGCCGCCATCGCCCCACCCGAAAGGCAACATCAGCCCGGCGGTGTCCTGCTGCTGCGCGCGGTTGCGCCAGGCGTCCACGAGGTGCGCCGGCGAGGTCTCATAGCCGTAGCCGTGGAAGACGTGCGCGATGACCTCCGAGCCGTCAATGCCCTCCCAGATGAACTCGTTGTAGGGGAAGGGATCGCCGCCGTTGTAGGCCCAGAAGAGCTTCTGCGTGCCAAAATACTGGATCCCGCAGCCGCGCAGGATCTGCGGCAGCGCGCCGGAATAGCCGAAGACGTCCGGTTCCCAGAACAACACCGCCTCTACACCGAATTCCTCGCGGAAGAAACGCTTGCCGTGGATGAACTGGCGGATGAGGCTTTCGCCGCCCGTGAGGTTGGTGTCCGGCTCCACCCACGTGCCGCCCTCGACGATGATCTGTCCGGCGCGTACTTTCTCCTTGAAGCGCGCGTAGAGCTCCGGATAACGCTCCGCGAGCATCCGATAGAGGTGCGCCTGGCTCTGCAGGAAAACGTAGTCGGGGTACTCGTCCATCAGCGCGAGCTGATTGGCGATGGTGCGTCCCATCTTGCGTTCAGTCTCCTGGAGGGGCCACAGCCACGCCACATCGAGGTGCGCATGTCCAAAGGCGATGAGTTCCGGCGCGGTGCTGCCGTTGACGCATGACAGCAGCGGCGCCAGCCGTTCCCGGCCCGCCTGCGCCAGGCGCAACCGCTCCGCGCGCGGCGCTTCGAGGTCCACAATCAAGGTCACTTCCTGCAGCGCGCGATCGAGCTCCGCGACCCGCAGCGAGGAGGGGTCCAGCTTTTCCCGCAGCTCCCAGAGCGTCTGCACATCGAGCGCGAGCTGAAACAGCGGCTCCTCCCACACGCCGAAAGTGGAATGCCCCACAGTGCACTGCGTCGGGCCGGGTTCGGGGACGGTTTCCACGCCGTAGGGAACTGGCTCGCCGCCGACGGTGATGGGACCGTGTCCGGCGTAGCTCTCGGCGAGGAGGGCGTAGCTCGCGCCGGGGACGCTTTCCCGCGCCAGGGTCAACGCCGTGTGCGCCCAATCGCGCGCGCCCGCCGGCTGCGCGTTGATCCAGATCAGGCTCTCGCCGCCCGTGTCCAGGTAGAGCACCGTCCGTTCGCCCGCCGCTTCCGTCGGCAGGGTGACGGTGCCGCGAAACCAGCCGTATTCCCATTTAGCGCCCCAGGAGACGCCAGGAGGCATGGGGCGGAAGGGCCCGGCTTGCGCGGCCTCGGCCGTGAGCGCTTCGAGGGTCGTGAATCCCTCCAGCGGGACTTCCCCAAGGGGGTAATACCACAGGTCCCGCAGCACCTTACGCCAGTTCTC
>JAGPHL010000055.1:11195-13665 GCA_018055515.1 Anaerolineae bacterium | reverse complement strand
AGCGTCTCTGCCTTCTCGCGCAGCCGTGCGAGCAGCCGGTATTCGCCGATCCACTCCGCATAGGCCAACGTCTCCAGTATCTCGTCAGCTTCGTAGCGGCGGACGAATTCCTCCGTGCTCAGGCCATATTCGGCCTCGAAGACTCGCAGGCGCGCCTCGGTCCGCGCAATCCCAGCTTGCAGCAGCCGCAATTGATTGCCCAACGCGGCCTCCACCAGCGGCCGTAACGGACGGGCCTGGTTTGAGGTCAAGGTCAGCGTACTCATTTTTAGCTCCTTAGCTCCATCCTATCACCTGGCCGAACTCTTTGTATTCTCAGTTGCGGGTTATTCCCATGTGCCCGAGACCGGCGTCCAGATTCGGTAAGGGACCAACCTGGTCTGCTTTACGCTCGATAACCTTATTATAGCATAGACTTCCGGCCATGGGATGCCGGCTCTTTGAGAGCAAATATGTTGAGCAATCCCTGTGCTTTGCGGTCGCGATCCCAAAATTGCGTCCTCTGCATCTGCTTTGCCAGGATCAGCGTGCGTCCGCGTTCATCCGCGTCCCAGAGCTGCCTTCCCCGCCGGGCAGTTTGATTTTGGCCTGAAATTCGTTATACTGTGCGAAACGTAACGCATCACGCAGTACGCCTTACGCATTACGTATCAGGAGATTCCTTATATGAACGAACTTGTTACTCAGACAGTGTATTTTGCTCAGCCAGGGAAGGAGAACACCGATCGGACGTTGAAATTAGCGCGGGCGCGAGCCGAGGCTCTCGGTATCCGCACGGCCATCGTGGCGACGACCAGCGGCGCGACGGCGATCCGCGCGGCGGAGCTGCTGCCCGGTTTCGCCATGGTTGCCGTCACCCACTCGGCGGGCTTTCGCGGGCCGGATACCCAAGACCTCTTGCCGGAACATGCGGCGCGTCTGGCGGAGCTCGGTGTGAGGGTGCTCACCTGTCAACACGCCTTCGGTGGCGTAGGGCGCGCCGTGCGCAAGTTGTGGGGCACCTATCAGCTGGATGAGATCATCGCCCAGACCTTGCGCCTCTTCGGGCAGGGGATGAAAGTGGCCTTCGAGATCGCGTTGATGGCGGCGGATGCCGGGCTCGTGTCCACTCAGGCACCGGCGCTGGCCATCGCGGGCTCCAGTCACGGCGCGGACACGGCCGTGTTGTTGATTCCCGCCAACGCGCAGACCTTTTTCGAGCTCAAACCGCTGGAGATCATCTGTATGCCGTCGCCGTCACATCCGGGATTTGGGTCGCAGATGGGCAGTTGAAAGCTCATCCGCGCTTCAGAGTATCCTTGAACCTGCCATTTTGGACTTTCAATTCATTAACGGAGCGCAAGCATGGAGTGTAGACAAGCTGAGAACAAGAAAACCTGCAGTTGTTCCTATCCCTGTTCGCGGCGGGGGTTGTGCTGCGAGTGTGTGGCCTATCATCGTGATCTCGGCGAGTTGCCGGGCTGCTTTTTCCCGGCGGCGGCCGAACGGACATATGATCGGTCGGTGGAATACTTCATCCAGGTGCACCAACAGCGAGAAGGGCGCTGAGTCAGAAAAATTATGAATTTTACTGAGGCCGAACAACGTTTCCATTTTTTGGAGGATCAGCGCCAACGCGGCGTCTTATCGTTGGAACAATATCGCGCGGAGCTGGCCCAGCTCCGTGTGACGGACGCCTGGGGTCGGCTGTGGATGTTGCAAGAGCAGACCGGTCAGTGGTTTGTGTTCCATGAGGGACAGTGGCGTCCCTCGCAGCCGCCGCAGCAGCCGCCGCCGCCCCCGCCAGCGCCGACGCCCGTCCCCTACTCATCACTGCCGCAGGCGCAACAGATCCCCGCGCAGCCCGCCCCGGCAGCGTCATTCCAGCCTTCCCAGCTGCCGCCGGCGCAGCCCCAGGAGGAAAAAAGCGGCGGTTGCGGCAAATGGCTGCTCTATGGCCTTTTGTGGGTCGTGATTTGGAGTGTCATCGCCGTCGGTGTTTACTTCATCGCCGATCAAGAACCGATGGCCGTGGCCGGCGTGGGGCTGGCCGCCCTGATCAGCCTGGTGTTCATGCTCGCCACGCTTTCTTCTCACTGGCAGGGCACGATTGTGGACGTCCGCATGGAGCGGGAGCGCGTGAGCGACCATGATGAGGACGGCAGCTGGCACTGGGAGACGGTGACCTACGCTTACGTTCGCCGGAGCAACGGCAAGGTCAAGAAGATGCGCGCCATGCCCAATTGGGATGTGGGAGATCGCCTGGAGAAGCGGCGCGGCGAGAGCCAGATTCGCCACTATCCTCACGGGTGACGCCGGTTGCTGGAAATGGGTGATGGGTAATGGGTAACGCGGAATACTTCCTACTTCCTACTTCCTACTTCCTACTCCCCTACTTCCATGAAGATGACTGACACTGAAGCCGAACTCCTGTACGCTGGACGCTTTCTGCACTTCTACCGACATCCCAACGGGTGGGAGTACGTGCGGC
>JAGPHL010000055.1:1953-11095 GCA_018055515.1 Anaerolineae bacterium | reverse complement strand
TACTTCCTACTTCCTACTTCCTACTCCCCTACTTCCATGAAGATGACTGACACTGAAGCCGAACTCCTGTACGCTGGACGCTTTCTGCACTTCTACCGACATCCCAACGGGTGGGAGTACGTGCGGCGTCCCAAAACCGTTGCGGGAGTCACCCTCATCGCGGCGACACCGGAGCACAAACTCCTGCTCGTGGAACAACATCGTGTGCCCTTGGGGAGGCTCTGCCTCGAATTGCCGGCGGGCCTGATAGGTGACACTGTCGCCGGCGATTCCCCGCTTGCCGCCGCCCGGCGTGAACTCGAAGAGGAGACCGGCTACACCTGCGACGCCGTCGAATGTCTCTGCACGGGCTCGCTGCTCCCCGGCATCACCGACGAGCTCAACACTCTGTGTTGGGCCCAGGGGCTCCATGGCCCCGTAGATCCGACAGGCGCGGAGGAAGTCTATGCGTTTCCCCGCGCACGGGGCAAGGCGGAAGAGGGCGAATCGCTGCACGTCTATGCCGTGCCGCTGGCCACCGCCGAGGCCTGGCTCGCGGCGCAGGCAGCCGCGGACAAGGTCGTGGATCTCAAGGTGTACCTGGGGGTATATTTCCTGAAATCGAGGGTGTGACCGGGCCACGGGGCGCCCGACCGGCGAACCGGCGACTGTCGAGCAAAAAAACTTCGCGGGCAGAGAGAGCCTCTCTGCCCGCGAACGTTTCCACAATCTAAAATCCACAATCCACAATCTAAACTCCCGTGAGCGCCATCCGCACGTCCACCGCCCACGCGCCTTGCCCTTCCGGGCCGACAATCAGCGGGTTGATGTCGAGCTCACTGATGCCGGGGAAGTCGGCGACGAGCTGCCCCACGCGGCGCAGCGTGTCCACCACGGCGGCGATGTCGCCCGGCGCCTGCCCGCGCACCCCGGCCATGATCTTGCCCGCGGCGGTCTCCGCAATCATGGCGCGCGCATCGGCCTCGCATAACGGCGCGAGGCGAAAAGCCACGTCTTTGAAGACTTCCACGTAGATCCCGCCCATGCCGAACATGAGCAGCGGCCCGAACTGCGCGTCGCGCTGCGCCCCGAGGATGACTTCCTGCCCTTGGGGCGCCATCTGTTGCACCATCAGCGCGCGGTCGGCGTGCGTCCCCACCATGCGCTCAAAGGCGGCGCGCACCTCATCGGCGCTGCGCAAGCCCAGCGCGATCCCCCCGACATCGGCCTTGTGGACGACCCCCGGCGCGATGAGTTTGGCGACGACGGGATAGCCCGCCCGCTCGGCCAGCGCCGCAGCCTCGTCGGCGCTGGCGGCGATGCCGGAGAATGGCACGCGGATGCCGTAGGCGGCCGCTACCGCTCCCGCCGTCTCCGCGTCGAGGAAGTACGGGGCGCTATCCGCTGCCCCTGCGCCTTTCTGCTCCCACGCGCGCTTCAAAATCTCCATCGCCAACGCGCGGTCCACGTCTGTCAGCGGCTCTGGCGTCAGATCGGGGCGGGCTTTGAGCCGGGTATACTGCCACAGTCCGCCCAACGCTTTCGCCGCGCGGGTGGGATCGGGGTAGAAGGGGACATGGCCCTCGTGGAGGATGTGAATCGCCTCGCTGATGCTCGCTCCGCCGATGAGGCAGCAGATGACGGGTTTGGACGCGCGGCTTGCCGCGGCGACGACGTGACGGACGACATCGTTCACCGGCGTGATGGCCTGGGGCACAAAGATCGCCAGGGCCATGTCCACGCCGGGATCCGCCAGCAGGAGATCCAGCGCCGCGCTGAACATCTCCGGCCGGGGGCCGCCAAGCATATCCACGGGATTGCTCAGCTGCGCGCCCGCCGGCGTGACTTCTTTCAGCCGGGCCTGCGTCTCCGGGGTGAGATCGGCCATCTTGAGGCCCACATCGTCGAGCGCGTCCGCGGCGAGCGCGGCGGCACCGCCGGCATTGGTGACGAGCGCCACACGCGGCCCGGCGGGCAGCGGTTGATGCGCCAGCACCATGGCGATGTCATTTTGCTCCTGGAGCGAGTCGGCCATTACCACCCCGGCGCGATGACAGGCGGCGACATATGCGCGCCCGGTGCCGGCAAGCGCGCCAGTGTGCGACGCTACCGCGCGCGTTCCGGCGGAAGTCCGTCCCGCCTTGACGATCACGATAGGCTTCTCACGATAGATGGCCGCCGCGGTCTCGACAAACTCGCGGCCTTCAGGGATCCCTTCGGCGTAGAGATTGATGACTTTGGTGTAGGGGCTGGCGGCCATCATGCGGATGCCGTCGGCGATGTTCACGTCCACCTGATTGCCCAGACTGGCGATGCGGCTGAAGCCCACGCCCATCTGAATGGCCCAGTCAATGGTGCCTCCTACGAGCGCCCCGGAATGTGAGGCGAAGCCAATGGCGCCCTGCCTGGGCATGTGGGTGATGAAGGTGGCGTCGAGCGGGGTGTGCGTGTCCATCGTGCCGACGCAGTTGGGGCCGACGAGGCGCATCCCGTATTCATCGGCGATGGTTTTGAGTGAGCGTTCCAACGCCGCGCCGTGTTCCCCCACTTCCCGGAAGCCGCCGGTAATCACAATGACGACCTTGAGTCCGCGCTCGCCGCAGGCACGGAGCTCGCCGGGCGCCAGTTCCGCGCGCACCATGATCACGGCCAGTTCCAGTGGATCGGGTACCTCGGCAATGTTGCGGTAGACTTTGAGGCCCAAAATTTCCCCGCCCTTGGGGTTGACGGGATAAACCGGCCCTTGATAGCCGTGTTCCTTGAGATTCCGCACCACGCCATAGCTCAGCTTGGTGGGATCATTGCTCGCGCCGATGACGGCGACACCTTGCGGATTGAAAAACAATTCCAACACGTCTGTCATGAGTCGCTCCTCTATCTGGCTGCTGGATACTGGATACTGGGTGTTATCATATCTGGAGATGGAGTTTTGTCCACTGCCAAATGTCGTCAGTCTGGCGGCCTGTAGTCTTGTCGTTGTTGCTCCGCTAACTGTCCGATGACTGTCTAGACTACCGTTCGCGTTTTCGCCCATCTGCGCTACAATAGCACGGACTGCCGGGTTGTGGTGGGGTTAGAACGCCGCCCGGCGGTCTTTTGTGGGAGAAAGGAAGATGCGCCGGATACGTGACTTCACACGATTTTTTATGCCCCGTCTGGGGCGCCCGATCGTGCCTGCTATTTATCGGGCGAATTTCTTGCATTTCTACCTGGACATTGCCTGGTTCGCCATCACCGCGGCGACGGCGATGTCCTTTGTCGGCGTGTTCATCACCCGTCAGGGGGCCTCGGCCTTCCAATTGGGCCTGCTGAGCGCCGGTCCCGCCGTGGTGAACCTGCTGATCTCGACTGCTGCCGGGCAATGGCTGGAGCGGCGACCGCTGGAGAAAGCGGTGCTGCGGACGGCCATCTTCACCCGGCTGACCTATTTGCCCTGGGTGATTTTGCCATTCTTTCTGCCGCCGGCGGCACAGGTGTGGGCGTTGCTGGCGTTGACGGTGCTGGCGGCCGTCCCTGGCGCGGCGCTCAACATGGGATTCAACGCCCTTTTTGCCGAAGCCGTGCCGGGCGAGTGGCGCGGTTTCGTCGCCGGACGGCGCAACGCGCTCTATGCCGTGATCTTTATCGGCGTGACCCTGCTCGCCGGCTGGATTCTCAATACGCTGCCTTTTCCGCTGGGGTATCAGGTGATCTTTGCGCTCGCCGTGCTGGGCGCGGCGATGAGTACGGTACATCTGGGGCTGATTAAACTCCCGCCGCTGGAGAAAGCCGCGCCGGCTGCGCCATCGAAAGGGCGACGCCTGCGTTGGGACGTGCTGCAAGGTCCGTTGGGAAAAGTCCTCGCCGCGCTGTTGATATTTCACCTCACGTTGTTCCTGGCCGCGCCCCTGTTTTCGCTGTACATGGTCAACGATTTGGGGCTCACGGATTCTCAGATCAGCTTTGGGACGGCGATTTTCTACGTTGCCATGCTGGCAGGCTCGTTGTCGCTGGATGGGCTGGCGCGCCGCTGGGGCAATCAGAAGGTCACGGCGCTGGGCGCCTTCTTCTTTGGCTGCTATCCGTTGGTGATGGCTCTGTGGCGCAGCGTGTGGGGCTTCATGGCGGCGTCGCCTTTTGGCGGTTTGGGCTGGGGACTGGCCGGCGGCGCGATGATCAACTGGCTGCTGGAGCGCGTGTCCCCGACAGAACGCGCGGCGTCGCTCGTCTGGTACAATCTCGCCATCAACGGCGCGATGTTGGTCGGCTCGCTGCTCGGTTCGGCGGGGGGCGAGTGGCTGGGCGTCCGCACGGCGCTGTTGGTTTTTGGCGGGATGCGGATGCTCTCGGCGCTGTATATCCTCAAGCGCGGGTAGCCTGATGCCACAACAACTCTTGCAACGTGAGCAGACAGAGGCACCAGGGGATCCATCGCATGGCCCTCGGGCTCAGCGCTCCCTCACGCCGCAGTTTTGGGGGATGCTCCTGGTCGTGCTGGGAGCGCTGGGATTCAGCAGCGGCATCTTCTTCAACCGCTCCATTGCGGCGATGACCGGGCCGCAGATCGCGTTTTTCCGCGCCCTGTGTGGCTTTATCTTCTTCTCGTTGCTGGCCGCGCGCGACCCGCAGGCGTTTCACGTGCGCAGCTATCGCTCCGCGATCCCCTGGTTGATCGGGCTGGGCGTCTCGGTCGGCGCGACGGCGACGCTGTACATGACCTCCCTGCGCTACACGACGGCGGCGACGGCGGTCCTGCTCAACAATACCGCCGTCATCTACGTGGCGTTGTTCTCGCCCTGGCTGCTCAAAGAGGCGCGTCCCCGTTTCACCTGGGTGAGTCTGGCGCTGGCGCTGGTGGGGATGGCGCTCATCACCGACCCGGCACACATTAAGGTGGGGTCGGATTCGTGGGTCGGGGTGCTGACAGCGCTGGCGACCGGCGTGACCTATGCCTTCGTCATGCTCTTCAGCCGGCGGCTTGGCGGGCGCGTGAGCGGCGTGACGCAATCGTGGTGGAGCATCGGCATTGCGGCGTTGGTCGCTGCGCCGTTTGCGGTAGGGACGCCGTGGGAACTGGTGCGCGCGAACTGGTATTGGCTGCTGGCCCTGGGGACGCTGTCCTTGAGCATCCCTTATTTCCTTTACTTTCAGGGCCTCAAGCGGCTCAACGCGCAGGTCGTGAGCATGATCGGTTTGTTGGAGCCGGTGTGTGGCGTCCTCCTCGGGATTTTCCTTTTCCGGGAGATCCCCAGTGCGCTGGGGTTTGTGGGCATCGGGCTGATTTTCGCCAGCATCGTGCTGATCTCGCGGGGGAACGAGGACTCGTAAGAACGTGGCTGGACGCCGATAAACGCGGATGAACGCAGATGAGAGAAGCTTATATGTTCCTGCGGCACCGCGAATGAAAATAACGGCCTGAGCGCGGCCTGAAGTTCGCGCACCCTTTGCCACATAGTGATTTTTCGCCTTTTCGCTGATTCGCTGACTGCTGACTCGCTGATCTCTATTTTCCGAGGAGACCGTATGATTGTATATTTCAATGGCCAGTTCATGCCTAAAGAAGCCGTTTGTATTTCGCCAGACGATCGCGGGTTTCTTTTCGCCGATGGCGTCTATGAGGTCATCCGCGCCTATTACGGGGTGATGTTTCGTCCCGCCATGCACTTCGCCCGCCTGCACCGCAGCCTGACTGAATTGCGTCTCCCCGTGCCAGACCTGGACGAGCTGCAGACGGTGTGCGAGGAGTTGCTGGCGCGCAACGCCCTCCTGAACGCCGATGCGCGGCTCTATCTCCAGATCACCCGCGGGGTAGCGCCGCGCTCGTATGGGTTCCCCGATCCGCCGCCGACGCCAACGGTTTACGTCACGGCGACGGCCCTCCAGCCGCCGCTGCGCGAGTGGGAGACCGGCGTCAAAGTCATCCTGGTCCCCGACATCCGCTGGCTGCGCTGTGACATCAAAGCGCTGATGCTGTTGCCCAACATCCTCGCCAGCCAGCAGGCCTGTGAGCAGGGCGCGTGGGAAGCCATTCTTGTCCGCAACGGCGTGATCATGGAAGGCTCGCACACCTCCGTCTGCGGGATTTTTGATGGGGCGCTCGTCACGGCGCCGGTGACGAACAACATTCTCGGCGGCGTGACCCGCGAGGTCATCCTCCAGGCCTGCCGCGAGTTGAACATCCCCGTGAGAGAATTCCCCATTTTCGAGAAGGACCTCCCCAACGCTCAGGAGCTGCTGATTTTGGGGACGACGACCGAGGTGATGCCCGTCGTGCAGGTAGGGGAGTGGCGGGTGGGCGATGGCAAGCCGGGACCGCTCACGCGCCAGCTGCAGCGCGTCTTCCGTGAGATTGTGGAGCGCGAGACGGGCCAGCGAGCGGCAGCCAGCAACCGGCGACCAGAATCGTGAAACTCCTGGCCCTTTGGTGCGTATAACTACGTAGATTCACACGAGGAGGTACCAAACATGTCGGGTGAACATCAGTTGCGACGACAAAACGGGATTGTGGCCGGCGTTTGTGGGGGATTGGCGGAATTTACCGGCATCAACGTCTTCTGGTTCCGGCTGGCTTTCTTGCTCCTGGCGCTTCCGGGCGGTCTCCCGGCGCTGGTGCCGTATCTGATTCTCTGGATTATCATCCCGCGCAAACGTGGCCGGTGAAGCCTTGCTTCAGCTTCTCGCGCCTGACGGGGCTTCCCGCCGGGCGCTTTTTTTGCCCAGAACTTGCAAGTTTTTGGATTCGGGGGATACTATAGATGGTTGAAAGTCGGTTTGATTTTTGATCAGGGGTGCATCTCCGGCAAACAGGAGCGCAAAAGCATGGACCTGGTGCTACGACAGGCGATACAGACAGACGTGCCGCAGATCCTCTCCATTTCTGCGAAGGTGTGGGACGGTGAGGATTACATCGGCGCGGTGATTGACGAGTGGCTGGCGGATCCCCGTGGCGGCGTGATTGTCGCTGTCACAGGCGGGACCGTGGTGGGGTTTGGGCGCTGGGTGCAGCTCTGGCCCGGCTACCTGTGGCTCGAGGGCCTGCGCGTGGACCCGGCCTGGCGCGGCGCCGGCATCGCCCGTACTTTGACGCATCATCTTCTGGAGGTCTGTCGGTTGCAAAGTGCAGACCGGGTGGCGCTCTCCACCTATTTTGGAAACGACGCGATCATTCACCTCGCCGGGTCATGTGGTTTTCAGCGCGCGGCGAATTTCACGTATGCCGAAGCCGGCCCGACCTCGCTGGCGCGCGCTCAGGCGCGATTCTCGCCGGAGGTCAAGCCGCTGGACACGGGCACGGCGTTGGATTTTATCGGCAATTCGGCCTTCATGCGCGCTTCGGGGGGATTCTTCCCCCATGGCTGGCGTTTTTTGCCCTTTACGATTGCTCCTGAAGCGGTCTTCGCGCGCATGCGCTGGATTCTGGGGGTGCTGCGGGGCTCGCAGGTCATCGGCGTGCTCTGCGCAGGACATCCCCTGCGGCATCGCCAGGAATTCACCATTGATTTCGTGGATGGCGAACCGGAGGCCGTGGAGGTGTTGCTCCGTCACGCGCTGGCGCTCGCTCAATCGGCCCGCAGCGTGGAGATGATGCTGCCGTATGCCGGCGCGCAACCCGTCGTCGCGCTGCCGATGATCACGCAGCTGGGCTTCGAGTTGTGGCAGAACGGCGAGCCGGATGTCTTCGTGTATGAGAAGACGCCGTTATAGCCGCTGCGGCAATTCTGACGCTGCCGATGGGAGACCCCATCGGCAGCGTTTTTGTGTGGATGGCCTGGCGGCGGGGGAGTGGTCTTATAATGCCCTGCCGGTTGGAAACGGGCCAACTTCCAACCGGCAGGAGCCGAGAGAGAGGCGGGTTAGCGCCGACGTTTGATGACCAGGGTGAGAGCCGCCGCCAGCAGGAGCCCCAGGCTCAGGCCGGAGGCGTTGTGCGCGGTGAAGCCAGTCACGGTCGCCGCCGAAGGCTGCCCCGCCGTGATGGAAATCGGCCCGTGGAAGGTGCTCGCGCCGTAGACATTCACGTCCTCCAGGCGGTAGAAGTACGTCGCGCCGGGTGTCATGCCTTCATCGAGCCACGTATACGTCGCGCCGAAGACCGCGCCGGGATGTTGCGCCGGGATGAGCTCCGCGTTGAGGCGGGTCCACGGGCCGGCAGCCGACTCGCCGCGATAGAGGTTGAAGCCGAGGTTGTCGAGCTCCTGGGCGGTTTCCCAGGTGAGCAGGACGGCGTGGTCTTGCACCGCCGCGGTGAAGGCCGCGAGGGTCACAGCGGTGGGTTGGTGGAACGGCGGCGAGTGGAAGCCAAAGTCGTTGTTTGCAGAGTTTGCGTTACTCAACGTCACCGGCTGGATAGCGTTGGTCCCTGTCTGCGTGGTTTGGAACTTGCCGCTGACCGAGGTGTTGCTGACATCGGCCACCACTACATAGTCACCTTCCGGCAGGTCGGTGAACTCGTAGTAGCCGGTGGTCGGCGCGCTGGTCGTCGTGCCGATGAGGAACCACTCGCCATCCACCACGCGGTAGAGCGAGAGCGTCGCGCCAGGGATAAGCGGCTCGCCTGTGGCCCAACTGCCGTTATTGTTAGTGTCGCCAAAGACGATGCCGCTGATGGTGAGCGGATTCACCGGTACGTCATAGCCAAAGTCGGCGGTGAAGTTGCTGGAGACGACGCCTCCTGTCAGCGTCAGTTCCACCGGATACGGGTCCGCCTGGCTATGATTGTCCGCGCCGGCCGTCCCGCTGGTCTTGGTGAAACCTGCCAGCACACCGTATTTATCGGTGACATCCACCAGGTATTTGCCGGCCGGCAAACCGGTGAACGTGTATTGGCCGTTCTGGTCGGTGACGGTCGCGCGCACCAGGTTATCCAGCCCCGGCGTGATGACGCCGTCGCCGTTCACGTCTCGCCACAGGGCGATGGTGACGCCCTCCACGCCCGGCTCGCCCGCGTCGCGGAAGCCGTCGCCGTCGAGGTCGCGCCAGACCTGGTTGCCGATGATGCCGCCGGAGGGCTGGTAGCCAAAGTCTGCGCTCAGGTTGCAGTTGGAGCAGGCTATGCCGCCCACCGAGGTGACTGCGCCGCCGTTGACGATAACTTCCGTAGCGCCGTCCATCGTGCTGTCGGGGTCGCCGGTCTGCGTGCGCCCGGCCAGGACGTTGCCGACATCCGTCACCCGCACGGTGTACG
>JAGPHL010000055.1:0-1853 GCA_018055515.1 Anaerolineae bacterium | reverse complement strand
CCGGTGATTAACCAAGAACCGTCAGGGTCAGTGGTGACATTGACCGGTTGCCCCGCGCCATTGCCCAGATCTACGGTGCTCGGCGGCGTGATTTGCACGGTAACCCCGCCGATGCCCGGTTCGCCCGGATCCTGGATGCCGTCGCCGTTCACGTCGTGCCAGACGCGGTCGCCCAGGGCGACGCCGGTAGCAGAAGCGTAGCCGAAGTCGGCGTCCAGGTAGACCTGCCCATCGGTGAGCGTGACCGCGCGCGGATCGGTGGTGCCGGTCGTCGCCGCCAGGCCACTCGGCAGGGTCGTCCCATCCACATCCACGCTGTAACTGCCCGCCGGCAAGCTGGTGAAGAGATAGTTGCCGTTGAGGTCAGTCTTGGTTGTGGCGATGGTGGCGCCGGCAGCGTAGGACACGCCGTTGATGACGATGGGCGCGGCAGCCTTGAGCCAGACGGTCACGTTGGCGAGGCCGGGTTCGCTGCTGTTCTGCACGCCGTCGCGGTTGGCGTCGTGCCAGATGCGGTCGCCGATGACGCCCGTGGCGGGGTTGCGGACGTAGCCAAAGTCAACGCCGGAAACCGAGGTAGTGCCCACCACCGTCACCGGGATGGCGTCCAGCCCGCTGGTGAGTTGGTAGCCGGCCAGGACGTTGTTCTGGTCGGTCACCTGGACGGTGTAATTGCCCGCCGGGACATCGTAGAAGGTGTAACTGCCGTCGCTGGCGGTCACGGTGGTCGCAATGACCTTGTCGCTGCTATCGAGCAACGCGATGGTCACGCCGGCGATGGGCGGCTCGCCCGCGCCGTCGTCCCGCGCATTGCGGTTGAGGTCGTTCCAGACGGAACCAGAGATGTCGGCGAGCGCGGTGTTGCGGTAGCCGAAGTTGGCGTTCAGGAAACTCACGCCGCCCGCGAGTGTGATTGCGATTTGGTGGTCACAGGTTGCGCACAGGCCCGATTCATCCGGGTCGCCGGTCTGCGTGTAGCCGCTCGGCGGTGTGACCACGACGACGTAGTTGCCATCCGGCAGGCCGGTGAAGAGGTAACTGCCATCGGCCCCGGTGGTGGTGGTAGCCAGTGTGTTGCCGCCGCTATCCTTGAGCGTCACCGTAACCCCCGCAAGCCCCGGCTCGCCGGGGTCTTGCATCCCGTTCCCGTCGGTATCCTGCCAGACGCGGCTGCCGATGGCGCCGGGGCGGGCATAGCCAAAGTGCTCGCCGGCGACGGGCGCGCCGTTGACCGTGACCGCCAGTTGCCCGGCGTGGGCGGCCGGCGTGGTCGCGCTCAGGCCGCTCAGGGCGTTGGCGTTGTCGGCAATCTGGATGGTATAGTCGCCATTCGGTACGCCGCTGAAGGTGAACGTCCCATCCGGGCCGCTGGTGGTGGTGGCGATGGCCTTGCCCGCGCTATCGAGCAGGTTCACCGTGACGCCGCCGATGCCCGTTTCCCCTACGTTGGAATTGACCACGCCGTTAAAGTTATTGTCGCGCCACAGCCGGTCGGTGATGGCATAAGTCGCCGGGCTGTAGAGGCCAAAGTCGGCGTTGAGATAGACCCCGCCGGCCTGCGCCGTCATCAGCAGCGTGGGATTGGCGCTGGACTGCGGCCCGCTGGTGAGCAGATAGCCGGACGGGAGAGTGATTTCCACCCGATACTGCCCCGGCGCGACATTGGCAAAGAGATAGCGTCCATCCGGGCCGGTGGTGGTCGTTGCCACGGTATCGCCGCCGCTGCCTTTGAGCGTCACCGCAACGCCCGCGACGCCCGGCTCGCCGGGGTCCTGGATGCCGTTCTGGTTATAGTCGCTCCAGACAAAGTCGCCGATGATGGCATTGGCAGCGCTCGCGTTCTTGTAGCCAAA
>JAGPHL010000274.1 GCA_018055515.1 Anaerolineae bacterium | reverse complement strand
TACCGCTCGCTCAACAGCCTCATGCTGTAAGTGCCCAGGCCGCGCCCCCTCTCCTTGGTCGAAAAGGAACGCTGGAAGACCTGCAGCTGCACGGCTTCCGGCATAAAGGCAGAATTGTGCACGGTGAAGAAAACCGTGTCGGCGCCGCCTCCACAGGTGAGGGTCACCTCTTCCCCAGGCTGCGAGGCCTCCAACGCATTCTTGAGCATGTTCCCCAACACGCGCCCCACCAGGGTCGGATCGCTGATGAACTCTACCGATTCGGCCTCAGGAGCAAGGCGCAAGAGGCGTTCTTGAGCTGCGGGATGATGCTGGTAAAACTCCAGCGCTTGCCGCGACAACGCGAGCGTCTCCACACGCTGCCAGCTCACCTCCAGCGCGCCGTTTTCCGCCGCAAGCAGATCGCGCTGCGAACGGATTTCCTGCGCTAATTGCTGCGCCGACGCAGAGACGAGATTCAACAAATCGGGCGTGCAGTGCCGTTCATCCATCAGCAACAGTTCCGCGGCGCTCTGCACGGCGCCGACCGTGTTGAGAACGTCATGGAAGAAAATGCGCTCCAACGCCTGCCGACGCCGTTCATGGGCAATGTCCATCACCGCGAAGATGGTCAACGGCTCATCGTTCAGTGTTATCGGGGTAGACCAGACCCGCAAATCCAGCGCCTCGATGGCGTCATTCCGGCGCCGCGCGATCGAACACTCCTCGACTGCCTGACTGCCCGACAGGGACGATTGAATCGCCCGAACCGCGCCGCACTCACGGCAGAAGCGCGTCGTCCCACAACCGCCGGCCCTTTCAAAAGCGTGGATGCAATACAACACCTCGCCAGGCCGCGCGCCCAAAATCTCCTGCAAGTTCTCGACGCCGGCAATGCGCAACGTCGGCGCGTTGGCGTAGAGAATCTGGCGGTAGGAATTGAGCACCATGACCGCGACCGGCATGGCATCCAAGATTGTGTACAAGAATTCATGCGCGCCAAGATCCGCCAGCTGCTGCCCCAAAAGCTCAAGGGACGCGCGTTCGGCGGGCGCGAACTCAGTCTCCACACCCACGGTTCCCAAAATTACGCCTCCTCCGGGCAAAACAGGGGACTCTTACCCTTGCGCCTCGCCCATCAAATGCTGATCGAACCAGCGGCGGATATGCTTGAGCCGCGCGATGCGCCGATCGGTCCGACCGCCGCGCGACAGGCCATGAGATTCCTCCGGGAAGATCACCAACTCCGCTTCCACGCCCGCGTGCTTCAGCGCCGTGAAGAGCTGTTGTCCCTGCTCGAGGGCGCATCGCATATCGCGCTCGCTGTGCATGACCAGCGTCGGCGTCTTGGCATTGCCAAGATAGCGCAGCGGCGAACAGGCCCACAGGTTTTCGATGCTGACGTAGGGCGGCTGATCCCCAAACGGCTCCTGGAACGTCCAGTTGAAATCGCTCGTGCCCCACATGCTGATGAGATTGCTTACGCAGCGCTGCGCCACCGCTGCCTGGAAGCGCGTCGTGTGCCCGATGATCCAGGCCGTCATATAGCCGCCGTAGCTGCCGCCGGTCACCCCCATCCGCTCCGGGTCTATGTATGGCAGCGCGGCGACGTAATCCGCCCAGGCCATCAGGTCGTCATAGTCCGCCGTGCCCCATGCGCCCCAGATCGCCTTCGCGTGCGCCTCACCGTACCCCTGTCCGCCGCGCGGATTGCAGAAGTAGACGACGTAGCCCTGCGCCGCGAGATAGTAGAACTCGTGCATGAAGCTGTAGCCGTACTGCAACAGCGGTCCGCCGTGGATTTCCATGATGGAGGGATAGCGCTTCGCCGGGTCGAAATCCGGCGGGGTGAGAATCCAGCCCTGGAGGTCGTTGCCGGCCGGCCCCTTGAACCAGACTTCCTCAATCTCGCCGAGCGTCACCTCACGCAGCCATTTGGCATTGAGCGCGGTCAGCTGCCAGGTCTCGCGGGAAGCCACCTCCAGCATCCACACCTGCACCGGGTCGCGGAAGGTGCTGCGCAGATAGGCCAGCCGTGTCTGCGCCGCGTCGAAACTCCACGCGCCCACCGCTTCGGAGCCGGCGATCACCGGCTCGAGCGCGCCGTCCTCCACCCGCACGGCGTAAAGTCCCACGCCGCCGTAGCGGGAAGCCTGCGCGTAAAGCCGCGTCCCATCGTGTGACCAGACCGGCGGCATCAGCAGCGCCTCAGCCGTGTCGGTGAGCGTCGCCGCCATGAAGGTGAGGTCGTGCGCGGCCGTCAGACAACGCGGCGGCGTATTCCCCTCGACGGGAACGAGCCACAGCCGATCGTTCTGCCACCAATCCTTCGGGCTGGCCTGCCCCACATAGGCGATCGTCCGTCCATCCGGCGACCAGCTCAGGGCGAGCTTCTCCCCCGGCGGCGTCTCGAGCTTGCGCAGCTCTCCCCCGGCGGCAGGGATGACGAACAGGTCCACCAGCCCCGGCTCGCGGTCAGGGTCGGGCGCGCGATTGGAGAAGAAGGCGATGGACGCGCCATCCGGCGACCAACGCGGGCTGACCTCGTCATGGATTTCGCCGTCGGTCAACTGCCGCGCCTTGCCGGTCTCCGCATCCACCACCCAGATGTGCCAGCGCTCCTGGGGCAGATAGCCCGCGCCATCGAGCGTGTAGAACAGGCGGGTGATGCGCCGCGCCACGACGCCGAGCTGCTTCCGTTTCTCATCCTTCTCGCGCTCGGTGACCTCGGCGTCCTGCTTGCGGAACTGACACACCAGCGATTTGCCGTCAGGCGACCATTCGAAGCTGTCGAAATCGCCGCGCAGCGAGGTCAACTGCCGCGCTTCGCCGCCCCCAAAGGGAAGGATGTAAATCTGCGGCTGCGTCGCCTCGTCCCGGTTGGAGAGGAAGGCAATGCGGGCGCCGTCGGGCGACCAGCGGGGGATACTGTCCACATGCTTGCCAAAGGTGAACTGATACGGTTTGCCGCCCTCCGTCGGCGCGATCCAGAGATGCGCGATTTTCTTTTGCGTCTCCGGGTCCACCTCCTGGACCGCATACACCACGTGCTTGCCATCCGGCGAAAGCTCGGCGTAGGTCACCGTCTCCAGACGATACAAATCCCGTGCCCGAATGAACCGTTTCCTG
>JAGPHL010000273.1 GCA_018055515.1 Anaerolineae bacterium | reverse complement strand
GCAACTTTGGTTCAAATTCATGGGTGAGGTGGGAAATGCGCATCTGTGTGGTCGGCGGGACGGGGAATATCAGCACGGCATTCGTGAAATTGCTGTTGGCGCAGGGACATGAGGTCACCTGCTTCAATCGGGGGCAGAGCGCGGCGTTGCCTGAAGGGGCGCGGTTACTCCAGGGGGACCGCTCCAACCGTGCGGACTTCGAGGCGCGGATGCAGGCGGAACACTTCGACGCTGCCATTGACATGATCTGTTTCGACCGCGAGGACGCCCTGAGCAGTATCCGCGCCTTTCGCGGCGTCGGGCACTTCGTCATGTGCTCGACGGCCTGCACCTACGGCATTGACTCCGATTGGTTGCCCGTGACCGAGGATCACCCGCTGCGCCCTATCACGGCCTATGCCCGCAACAAGGCCGCGGCAGATGCGGCGTTTATGGAAGCCTACTACCGCGAGGGATTTCCGGTCACGATCATCAAACCTTCGACGACGTATGGCCCCCGGCAGGGTTTGCTGCGGCAGATTGCGACGGAGTTCTCCTGGCTCGACCGCATCCGCAAGGGGAAGCCGCTCGTCGTCTGTGGCGACGGCAATGCGCTGCATCAGCACCTGCACGTGGACGACGCCGCCCTCTGTTTTGCGAACATCATCGGCAAAGCGCATTGCATTGGACAGACCTACAACATGGTGCGACGCGGCTTCACGACCTGGGCGGACTATCACCGGACGGCGATGCGCGTGTTGGGCCGGGAGGTGGACCTCGTTGGCGTGCCGCTCGCCGACCTGCGCGCCTTCGACATCCCCGGCTTTGCCATCTGTGAGGAGATCTTCGCCCATCACGTGTACTACAGCGCGGAAAAGCTCTTCCGCGACGTCCCCGAATTCCAGCCGCGCGTCTCTTTGGAAGACGGCATGGCGCAGGTCATCGCGGCGCTCGACCGTGAGGGGCGGATTCCCGATTCTGATGCGGTGGAGTGGGAGGACCGCATCATCGCAGCGCAGCGGCAGGTGCGGCTCGCGGCGGGGAGGCGGGACGGCTAAGGCCAGCAGACAAAATTTCACACGCCCCCGCGCCCCGGCGCCTTCGTGGTGAAAATTACTTTCTGGAGGCTTGATCCCCGATGCAGCTTTACTTCATTCGCCATGGACAATCTGAAAACAATCTTCTGTGGGACCAGACCGGCTCGGACGTTGGGCGCAGCTCCGACCCGGAGTTGACCGACGTGGGGCGGCAGCAGGCGGCACACCTGGCGGCGTTTCTCGCCGCGCCCGGCTTTGCCGGCGGCAACCCGGTCGCGGCCATCCATAACTTCGCCGGCTTTCATCTCACGCATCTCTATTGCAGTCCCATGCTGCGGGCGATCGAGACGGCCCTGCCTGTCGCCGGCGCGTTGGAATTGCCGCTCGTCGTCTGGGAGGACCTCCACGAGACGGGTGGCGTCTTCTACACCGACGTGGAAACGCAAGAGCAGATTGGCCTGCCGGGGACCACCCGCGCCGAGTTTGCGGTGCGTTTCCCGGAACTGCTTTTGCCGGAATGCGATTGGGAGTCTGGCTGGTGGAATCGTCCCTTCGAGCCCTATGCGGAGCGCCCCCTGCGCGCGCGGCGAGTGTTGCAGACGCTCCTGGAGCGGCATGGCGACACGGACGACCGCGTCGCCATGGTCAGCCATGGCGGATTCTACAATCACCTGCTGCGGGTCATGCTGGGTCTGCCGGCGGACGTGCCCGTCTGGCTGGAGCTGCAGAACGCCGCCATCACTCGCATTGACTTCCGACCGGATAGGCCGCCTCTGGAGCCCATTCTGCTCGTCTACACCAACCGCGTGGATTTCCTTCCCAAATCGCTGCTGACCTAGCCGTCCCTTTTGCGCCGGCGAGTGCCGGGGGGCATGAAGTTTCTTTCTGAAACGGCTGATGCTATAATAGTCATACGTGCGAACGCACGTGCGCACGTGCACACGTGGAACGTAAGTGATTCGCCTTTTCACTGATTCGCTGACGGCTGATCGCTGATCTCTATTTTCGAAGGAGGTCCACGTATGTTTTCCAAAATCATCACCATGGAACAGCATATTCTGGAGCAGGAACGCATCCACCCCGAAGCGACAGGAGCCTTTACTAATCTCCTCTACGACATTGCCCTGGCGGCCAAAATCATCTCACGCGAAATTCGTCGCGCCGGCCTGGGCGACATCATCGGCAAGGCCGGCACCGTCAACGTCCAGGGCGAGGAGCAGATGCGGCTGGACGTCTTCGCCAATGAGACCTTCATCCGCATGAACAGTTACACCGGGCGCGTGGGCATCATGGCGACGGAGGAGCTCGAAAGCATCGTCAGCATCGTGCCCGGCAACCCCGCCATGGCGGGAGGCAAGTACGTGCTCATCTTCGACCCCGTGGATGGCTCTTCCAACATCGCGGCGAACGTGAGCGTGGGGACGATTTTCTCGATCTATCGTCGCAAATCGCCGTTGGGAGCGCCGGGGGTCGTGGAAGATTGCCTGCAACCGGGGCGGGACATGGTCGCCGCGGGCTATGTCCTTTACGGCTCGAGCACCATGCTGGTCTACACGGCGGGCCATGGAGTGCATGGCTTCACCCTGGAGCCGGACCTTGGCGAGTTCTTGCTCTCACATCCGGACATTCACATGCCTGCACCGCCTCATTACAGCAGCGCCAACATCGCGTATGAGCGCTACTGGAGTCCCGGCGTGCAGCGATTCCATCGTTACCTCCAGGGGATGGAGCCGGAGGAGCCGCCGGCGGAGCTCTCGTCGCGCTACATCGGCTCGCTGGTGTCGGATTTCCATCGCAACCTGCTGCATGGCGGCGTCTTTTACTATCCTTTGAGCTATGCCGACCCTGACAGGCCGCGCCCCAAATTGCGCCTGCTCTACGAGGCCGCGCCCCTGGGGGTCATTGCGACTAACGCGGGCGGCTACGCCTCGGATGGGACGCAGAACATCCTGGACATCGTTCCCACGGATTTGCACCAACGCACGGCACTCTTCATCGGCGACCGGACGCTGGTGCAGAAGGCAGAGGAGTATATTCGGAAGTATGGGTGAGGACGATCTCCAGGGAGACGTCCTGTGCTGGCGCACATCATCCAAGGATGA
>JAGPHL010000054.1 GCA_018055515.1 Anaerolineae bacterium | reverse complement strand
GCCGAACGCGCTGCCGCCAATCTCGTCACCGTCGCGCCGGGCGGCATGGTCTTCACCGATGACCGCGCTCCCGTCGAGCTGCTCACGGATGTGCTGGTCCTGCGCTACGTGCTGGGCACGCCGTAGGGCGCGGAGGGGCATCACGGGCGAGCGCCATGAGGGTGAGGGGGTGAGCAGTCGTTGGGCCGGGGACGGAATAGCCTGACACGAGCCCATCGTGCTGAAGCGCGTTGTTGGAGGAGCTCGCTTCAGCGAACTTGACGGATCAGATCCAGCATTCATTCCGGGGCGGCCTGAGAGTGGCCTGAAGTTTGCGCACCCTTTGCCACATAAGTGATTTTTCGCCTTTTCGCCTTTTCGCCTTTTCGCTTTCTCGCTTTTTCGCCTTTTCGCTTTTTCGCTTTCTCGCTTTCTCGCTTTTTCGCTGATTCGCTGACTGCTGACTCGCTGATCTCTATTTTCCGAGGAGATGCAACCATGATACGAAGCAGAAGTTATTGGATCCTCGTTCTCGGCCTCATTTTGATGCTGCTTGGCGGCTGCAGCGGCGGTGAGACGCCCGCAGCCACGGTGACGCCCACCCGCACGCCGCCGTCGACAGCGACGGCGCTGGTGATCCCCCCAACGGTGACCCCGACGGCCACGCCGCTTCCCACACCGCAACCGACTGCCGCGCCTGTGGATGTCGTCACCCCCTTCCCGCCGGACGTGAATCCGCTCACCGGGCTGAAGGTCGCCGATCCCACGATGCTCGATCACAGTCCACTGGCGATCAAGATTTCCAACTCCGCGGAAGTGAGGCCGCAATCGGGGCTCAACTCCGCCGACCTGATCTTCGAGCACTACGCCGAAGGTGGGATCACGCGCTTTACGGCGATCTTCTACGGCACCTATCCAGAGCGCGTGGGGTCGGTGCGCAGCGGACGGCTGATTGACCTGGAAATTCCGGCCATGTACCAGGCGTCGTTCGCCTATTCCGGATCGAGCGCCGGCGTCAAAGAGCGCTACCGCAAATCCGACCTCTTTCCTGAGCGCATCATGTCTCCGGATTTCGGCGTTGGCGCGCCCGCCTTCTACCGCGTCCCGCGTGAGGGCCTGGCCTTTGAGCACACGCTCTTTGCCGATCCCATGGCGCTGCGGCAACTCGCCATCGAGCGCGGGGTGGACAAGCGTCCCAATTTCCCCAAGCTCATGGCTTTCAGCGAGGGGCTGCCTGCCGTCAAGGACATCTACGAGGTCAAGCGCGTGTACATTGATTACCGCGCCAGCAAGACCCAATGGGATTATGATCCCGCGTCAGGACGTTGGCTGCGCACGACGGCCGGCGTGCTGCACACGGATTATCTCACCGGCGAGCCATTGAGTTTTGCCAATGTGATCCTCCTCTACGCCAATCACCTGGAGACAGACATCCTGGAAGATACCTGGGGCGGCGGGCACATGTCCATTGAGATTCAGATTTGGGGACAGGGGCCGGCGCTGGTGCTCCGAGACGGCAAGATGATTCCGGGCTTTTGGCAGCGCGGCGCGCGGGGGGAGATGTTGACGTTCATAGACGGCGAGGGCAAGCCACTGCCGCTCAAACCGGGCAACACCTGGTTTGAGGTGGTCCCGCTGGAGACGCAGAGTTCCGAAGAAGCGCCGGGTCAGTATCGCTTCCTGCCTTGAGGTTGCGTTTTTACCTGGCTATGCTATAATCTGCAGTGTGTGGGTGAGTAGCTCAGTTGGTTAGAGCGCACGGTTCACATCCGTGAGGTCCAGAGTTCGAGTCTCTGCTCGCCCACTGCATCTCAGACAGCCAGGCGACGGTCCCCTACCCCAACGGTAGGGGACCGTTGTGTTATCTTCCGCGCCTGTTGCCATTCCCCGATCGGGAGTCTGGACGGTTCCCTCGCGCGGGCCGCGCCTGGACCGTGCCCGCTTCGTGGGACAGAAGCTAACGAACGCACGTGCGGCTTGCGAAGCCCCGCTTGCGTGGTATCCTTACTGTTGAAAATGACCCAACCATTGATTCTCATCACTAACGACGACGGTATCGAATCGCAGGGGCTGTGGGCCGTGGTGGAGGCGCTGTTGCCCTTGGGCGAGCTGTTGGTGGTCGCCCCCGATCGCCAATGGTCGGGCGCGGGCCGTTCGATGCCGCATCACTTGACGGGGCGCCTCACCTCCGCCGACCGCGAGGTGCAGGGGCAATTTGTCCGCGCCTATGCCGTGGATGCGACGCCGGCGGTGGCGGTGGTGCACGGCCTGCTCGAACTGGCCGACCGTCGGCCGAAGCTGGTCGTCTCAGGCATCAATTACGGTGAGAACCTCAGCACCGAGGTGACCATCTCCGGCACGGTGGGCGCCGCGCTCGAAGCGGCGAGCAGCGGCATCCCCGCCCTGGCGATCTCGCTGACCCTGCCGATCTCACAGCATTTGACCGGCGGCGAGATGGTGGATTACACGGCAGCGCAAGCGTTTGCCGCGCGCTTCAGCCGCTTGCTCTTGGAACGGCGGATGCCCTTTGATGTGGACGTGTTGAACGTCAACGTGCCGCGCGAGGCGACGCCAGAGACGCCCTGGCGCCTGGCGCGCCTGTTGCGACAGCGGTATTTCGAGCCGACCGCTCCGGATCGCAACGCCGGGGGAAGCGCCAGCCCCGGTTACCGTCTGATGGAGGCGCCTGCCGCCGCTGAGCCGGGATCCGATGTGCATTTGCTCGTCGTCCAGGGCTTTGTGACCGTCACGCCCCTATCTCTGGACATGACTTCCCGGGTGGATTTTGGGCAGCTGGAGGAGTTGCTCGTGAGTTCTGAGATGGTGTGAGTGCGACTCTCAGGGGGCAAGGATGCGGCGCTACAGTGAGATTTTGCGTTTTCACGATGGCGTGCGGGTGCAGGCAACCGCTCCCGAGGCGACGTCGGAGCTGCCGCCGGTGGGGATGTCGCCGGATGCCGGGGAACAGCTGTTCGTGCTGGTGGATTTGGGCCCTGGACAGGCGCATCGCAGCCGGGAGACGCGCACGCTCGCCGCGCGCGTGTACTGGCAATCGCCGGGCGGCATCGTAGCGCGCCTGCGCCGGGCCCTGGCCGAAGCCAACCGCTACGTGCTGCAGGAAAACCTCCGCGCCCCGCAGCCGCAATCGGCGTCGGGCAACATCACCTGCGCGGTTTTCGCGGGCGAGGAGCTCTTTCTGGGACAGGTCGGGCCGGGCAACGTGTTGTTGTATCACGCCGGGGGTGAGGTCGAGATCTTCCCCAGCAGCGCCCTGCCCATGTTGCCGTTGGGCGCGGGGTTGCCGCCCGCCATTCACATCGGCTATGCCCCGGTTGCCCCTGGCAGCGCGCTGTTGATCGCTACGGCCAGCGTCGCCGAAGCGCAAGCGCATTCCCTGTGGGCGGAGACGTTGGCGGTCGCCGAGCCGGAGCAAAGCGTCGAGCAGGTGCTGCGTCTGATGCGCGAGAATCGGGTGACCGGTTGCGCGGTCGTGGTCCACTGTCTGCCGGAGCCGGCGACGCACAGCGAGGCCTATCTACTGCAAAAGCCGCCCTCGAAGCCGGAGCCTTCTCTGAAGTCCCCCCGTGCGGCGGAACTCACGTCGGGGGCCGCCGAAACAGTGAGGACAGAAGAACCCGTGCCGGCTGTGGCCCTCGCGGCAGAACCGTTGCGGTACAGGCAGGAGGCCGCGGCGACCGCGCCGGCCTTCACCGAGCCACTCGTCCCTCCGCCGCCGGCGCCGGGCCCCGCCCCCCGACGCCCGGCGCTGCCGGGGCGCAAATCCGCTTCCGTTCCGAACGTTTCCGCCTTGCCTGCCGTTGCCCCGACGCCGACGGCCACAGCGGAACCGCTAGCGCCCATCCCGCCGACGCCCCCCCCTTCGTCGGCAAGGGAGACAGCGGAGGAGACCGAAAGGGAGGCGCCTGCCGCGCGCCCGCGCCTGTCACTGCCGCGCCTCAAACTGCCGTCATGGCATCTCCGGGAGACTTTGGGGCCGCTGTTCCGCGCCTTTGGCCGCGCGCTGATGCCCGGCAAGGTGAAGGTGAAACGCGCGCGCGTCTCACGGATAGCGCCGCAGGAGAATCCGCTGCTGCTCAGCAGCCTCGCGCTAGGCCTCTTGCTCCTGACTTCCCTCATCACCCTCACCACCTATTTCCAGTTTGGCGGCGCCTCGCGGGTTGAGACGCTGCTGGCCGATGCGGAGGTCGCCTGGCAAGAGGCCTACGCCAGTCAGGCGACGGAGGACTGGCAACGAGCTCTCACGCTGGCGCAGCAAGTGCTGGCGCTGGATTCGAGCAATGCCAGGGCGCAGACTTTGCGCGATGAGGCGCAGCTCAACCTCGAGATGCTGGAGAAAGCGGCGGTGCTTTCACTCACCAAGATTGCGGAGCTGGGGGTTTCGCCTGCGCCGCGCCGGCTGTTGGTCACCCGCACGTGGATCTACCTGCTCAACCCCGTCACCGAGGAGGTGCTGGGGATGCCGCTCGCGGAGGATGGAGTACGTCTGAGCTCCGCGGCCCCCACCTCGATCCTGCGGCGCGGTCAGATTGTGGCAGGCGCGACCGTCGAACATCTCGTAGATATTGCCTGGGTGACGCCGGGGGCGACCTATGGCGACGGCGCGCTGTTCATCTACAGCGATGACGGCACGCTGTACATCTATGAGCCGACGCTGGGGCCAGCGGGGATCACGCGGCAGCGTTTGGAGGGCGAACACACGTCGCGCTCGGTGACGATGATCGCCACTTACGGGGAACAGCTCTACTTGCTCGACCGGCAACAGGGGCAGTTATTCCGGTATGCGCCCCTCAATCGCCTGTACAACAGCCCGCCGCGTCCGTATTTCGTGCCCGGCGCGGCCCCACAGCTGCAAACGGTATTGAACCTGGGCCTCGACGGACGGCTCTACCTGCTGCTGGGGGATGGGTCAGTCCGCGCGTACTTCTCCGGCGCAGAAGATCTCACGTTTGCCCTGCGCGGCTTGCCTGATAACAACCTGCAGGCCGCGGTGATGTATGTCGAGCCGGACCCCAATAAGGGGCGCATTTATCTGGGAGACCGCCAGAATGAGCGCATTGTGGCGCTCGACAAGCGGGGGAACTATCTCCATCAATTCCGCGTGCGTGAAGGGCAGTTGCGGCAATTGGAGACGTTCGTGGTGACGCAAGAGCCGCGGGTGCTGTACATGATCGCCGCCAACGGGCTTTACGCCGCTCTGCTGCCCGAATTTTCCTCGCCGTAGCCCCGGAGCGTGATGCGCATGACCCCTCACCGCCGCCTGCAAACCGCCGATTGGGCTTTCATCGTCGTGGTCATCGCCGCGTATGTGTCGTTGTTCACGGCTGCGGAAGTGGCCTTCACAAGAGTAGCCAGGAATCCCCTGGCGCCCTGCCTGGACCTCTCTCGTGGCAGCGTCCAGGCAGGGCCCTGACTTCTGACTCGAAAGGATCAGCCATGGATACCTCGCTCGTGATTCGACCCATTCGTGAAGGAGAGGAAGCCGCGACCAAACAGGTGATGCGGCGGGCGTTTTCGCCGTTTACCTGGCTGTTTTTCTCGTGGAGCAAGGACGTGCTGGTGGCGGAGCACGAAGGGCGCATCGTGGGCGGCGTGGTGCTCAAAACGTTTACGCTGCCCAAGGGGCGGAAGGTGGGCTTCATCTATTGGGTGTTCACCGATCCAGAAGCGCGGGGCCTGGGCGCGGGACAGGGGTTGATCGAGGGGGCGCTGGATTTCTTCGCCGCGCAGGGCTGCGACGAGGTGTCGGCCTGCGTGGAAGGCTACAACACCAGCTCCAGCAAGCTCTTCGCCACGCGCGGTTTTTCGATCCTCTCCATGGGTGAGCAACTCCGCCGCTACGGGTGGGACATCCTCCCCTACTGGTGGCATTCCTTTCACTTCATGGATGTGGGGCATTTCCTGTGGGCCAAACCCGCCGCGGAGCGACCTGACAGCCCGCTGCTCCAATGGCTGGGAACGTGGCTCGTCAACGTGGCGTTGCTCTGGCTGGCGATCTGGCGCCGGGGGCGCTTCGAGCCGGCGGATCTGTGGACAATTCCCCTGGTGATCCTGGCGGTCTTCGGGGCGCGCTCGCTGGCGATGTGGCTCGCGGCGAAGGCGCAGGGGCTGGCGGTGCGTTTCCGCGCGTGGGAATCCAGCGCGACGCTGGTGGCGGCGCTGGCGTTGCTTTTTGGCGGCTACTTCCCCTTCCCCGGCAGCTTCTATCCCGTGGAGGATCACTGGCGCTATCGTGAGCTGTTACCCAAGATCGGGCCGACGGCGCTGGCGGGGACGCTGACCTCGCTGCTGCTCGCCTGGGGGAGCTGGGCGGCCCTGCAGAGGGGAGTAGCGCCGGGAATGGCGTCGCTGCTGTCGCCCCTGTGGGAGGTCAGCCGGATGCTGGCGCTGTTGGAGACGGTCGTCGCCTTCTTCCCCCTGATCAGCTTCAACGGGCGACGGATTTGGGATTGGAATCGCGCCGTGTGGGCGGCGGTAAGCCTGGCCGCGGTGGCGCTCTTCTTCGTCGCTTGATTTGGCCCGCCGCGTAAAATGCCGTGTCCAGGTACCACGTGCAGACGTGCCCAGGTTCATTCGTGCGAACGCAAGTGATTCGCCGATTCGCTTTTTCGCTTTTTCGCTGATTCGCTGACAACTGACCCGCTGATCTCTATTTTTAAGGAGCAACTCATGGCCCTGGTTGAAGTGCAAAACCTGGTGAAACGCTATACCCCCACCGGTCCGAACGCGGTGGACGATGTGTCGTTCGAGATTCACGCGGGGGAGATGTTCAGCCTTCTCGGTCCCAACGGCGCGGGGAAGACGACGACGATCTCGATGATCAGCACGCTGCTGGCGCCGACGTCCGGCAAGGTGCTCGTGGACGGCTTCGATGTGCAGGCCGAGCCGATGGCGGTGCGCGAGCGCATCGGCGTCGCGCCGCAGGATCTGGCGCTCTACTACGACCTCACCGCCGAGGAGAATCTGCGCTTCTGGGGGGAAATGCGCGGCCTGGGCGGGGCAGAACTCAAGCGTGAAATCGCCGAGAAGCTGGCGCTGATGGACCTCACCGACCGGGCGAAGGCGCGCGTCAAGACTTTCTCCGGCGGCATGAAGCGCCGCCTCAACCTGGCAATCGGCCTGCTCGGCAACCCGCCCCTGGTGATGCTGGATGAACCGACGGTCGCCATTGACCCGCAAAGCCGCCGTTACATCCTGGATTATGTCAAGCAGATGAACGTCAACGGCACGACGGTGCTCTACACCACCCATTACATGGAAGAGGCGCAGGAGCTCAGCCATCGCATCGGCATCATAGATCACGGCAAGCTCATCGCCTTGGGGACGCTGGAGGAACTGACGCAACAGGTGGGCGAACATGAGACGCTCGTCCTCAAGCTGCATCAGGAAGAGGGCGGCGCGGCGCTGGCTGAAGCGCTGCGCGGCTCTGAGGAGGTGCTGCAGGCCAGTGCCAGCGACGGCGAGGTGACGCTCAACGTCCGCTCGGCGCAGGCGGCGCTCCCGCTCGCCCTGAGCCAGGCTGCGGGCCTGGGATTGAGCATCCGCACGGTGGACATCCGCGAGCCGAACCTGGAGACAGTCTTCCTGCATCTCACAGGGCGGGCGCTGCGGGATTGAGCGAGAAGGCGAAAAAGCGGAAAGACGGGTCACGAGCCAACTCGCCACGTGTACTTTCCAGCTTTCAGCTTGCAATCCGCAATTTTTAAGGGACTTATTATGAAAAAACTATGGACCCTTGCATTGAAAGAAGTCCGGCTGGCGTTCCGCGATGTGGGGATGCTGGTGACCATGCTGGTGACGCCGCTGGTGCTCACGCTGGCGATCGGCGCGGCATTCAGCGGCGGTGGCGGGACGCTCTCCGATGTGCCGGTGCTGTGGCTCAACCGGGATCGCGGCACGTTGTCTCAAACCCTGGTGGATGTTTTCGATTCCGAGGAAGTGCGGGACCTGATTGCCCTGGAGCCCGTGAGCGATGAAGCCGCCGCCCGCGCGCGCGTCGAGCGCGACGAGGTCGCCGTGCTCGTCATCATCCCGGAGGATTTCAGCGACCGGGCCTTCCCGCAGGCCGTGCAAGCGCAGCAAACCCTCGGCCTCGATCTGACGGCCATGGATGGAGCGCGCTTCGAGGCGCTGACCGACGCTCAAAAAATGGAGCTGGGGCGGATTTTTGCCCTGGCGCCCACCTCAGACGCCGCGTCCCCCGTCACCATCGAGCTCTACGCCAGCCCTGACTGGCGCCTCAGCACGGCCATCGTCAAGAGCCTCGTGACGCAGGGCATCGAAATCATGAACCTCCAGACGCAGGGCGTGCGGGTGATCATGACACGCCTCGTCGCGGCCCAGATCGCGAGCGGCGCCGACATGGGGGCACGGCTGTCGGCTGGCGCGTTCGACGCCGCGACCGTCGAGGAGCCCCAGACAAGCGATCTGCCGGTGCGCCTGCAAATCGTCGCGCCGGGCGGACGGGGCTTCAACTGGCTGGATTATTCTGCCACCAGCCTCTCCATCGTCTTCCTGATGTTTGCGGTCACCGCCGGCGGGCGGACGTTGCTGGCGGAACGCGAATGGGGCACGTTGCCGCGACTCCTCATCACCCCCACCTCCCCTCTCAGTGTGCTGGTAGGGAAGATGGCCGGCGTCGTGTTGACGGGCTTGTTGCAGGTCCTGATCCTCTGGGGCGCGACAAGCCTGGTCGGCGCGCATTGGGGGCCACCGCTGTTGGTGCCGCTGGCGCTTCTGGTGCTGGTGACCTGCGCCTCGGGGGTGGGAGCGCTCGTCTCCGCGTGGGCGCAGACGGCGGGACAGGCGAGCGCTATCGGCAGCGCCGTCACCCTCATCGGCTCGGCGCTGTCGGGGAGCTTCTTCCCGCGCGCGAATTTGCCGACGTGGGTGCAACAGCTCAGCCTGATCACACCGCAGGCGTGGGGCATCGAAATCTTCTCCAAACTGCAAAGCGGCCATGGGCTGGCGGACGTCCTGCCGTTGTTCGGCGGCACGCTGCTGCTCACCGCCTGCTACTATTCGCTCGCCGTGGTCGGTTTTCGGCGGCAGTTCAGATGAGTCGCCCGGCGGCTCTGGCCCGTGATTTCCAGCTTCGGGGGGAACCATGATACAACGTTTACGCGCCCTGATCCGCAACGAATTTCGGATGGAGTTTACAAGCCCCATCGCGTTAGTTTTCTTTTTAGTGCTGCCGTTGCTCTTCACGGCAGCGGTGGGGGCCGGCCTGGGCGGGATGATGCCGGGGGACGAGGAGACGCCGCAGGAGCTGCGCATTCCGCTGTGCGTGCGGGCCGCAGATCAAGGCCCGTTAGTGGAAGCCTTCCTCGCGGCGCTGTCGGAGGCCAACCTGGAACCGGAGCAGGTCGAAGCGCTGCCGGCGGAGGGCTACGGGCTGGAGATCCCCGCCTATTTCACCACGGCCCTCCTCAACGGCGACATGGTCACGCTCACCCTGCACACGCGCCCTGACGACAGCGCGAGCCTGGCCGTGGAGCAGGCGGTGCGCGCGGCGCAGGGACGGGTGGGCGGCGCGGCGCTCGTGGCGCAGCAGGGATTGGAGCAGGCTCGCGCCGCCGGCGTCGTGGACACGCCGGCGGCAGAAACGGCTTTCTTCCGCCAGGTGCTGGAGGACACCCTCGCGGCAGTGCAGCAGCCCCCGGCGGTGGCGACCGTGCATTGGCCCGCGGGCGTCACCCTCGCCGATGAGGCGAACGCCATGGCCTCGAGCGCCGAACAGGCTTCGGCGGGGCAACTGGTCACGTGGGTGCAGATCACACTGCTGGGCGCCGCGGAGGTGCTGGTGAACGAGCGCCTCGGCGGGACGCTGCGCCGGATGCTGGTGACGCCGACTTCGCGCGGCGTGGTGCTCATGGGGAAGCTGCTGGGACGGCTGCTGCTGGGCCTGTTGCAGATGGCCATTTTGCTTGTCGGCGGCGCGGTGCTCTTCGGCGTGAACTGGGGACGCGATCCCCTGGCGGTAGCGCTGGTCTCGTTCGCTTTTGCGCTGGCGACGGTCTCGCTGGGGATCCTGCTTGCGACCGTGGTCAGAACGCGGGGCCAGGCGAGTAGCGTGGTCGTGGGACTTTCGATGGGTATGGCGGCGTTGGGCGGCGCCTGGTATCCGATGGAGATCACGCCGCCGCTTTACCGGCAAGTGGTGCAGATTTTGCCCTCCACGTGGGCGATGCGCGCGTACACGGACTTGCTCGCGCGCGGCGCGGATGTGGGGCGCGTGCTGCCCTACGTGGGCGTCCTGCTGGGCTTCGCCCTGGTCTTCGCGCTGGTGGGGACTTTGCGCTTCCAGCACTACGAATGAGGGAATGAGGCGTCCCATGTGGAAGTTCAGCTTTTCCCTGGCCTGGAAACTGGGACTCGGCGCGTTGACGGTGGCAGCGGCCCTGGGTGCCCTGGGGGCGCTGTTCAGTGGAGAATGGCCGACCGCGCTGGCGCTGGCGCTGCTGGCCGCTGGGGCGGGATGGGGACTGGAGCGCGGCCTGCGGCATCAACGGCAGTGAGGCCGGGCTTCCCAACCTGGAGCTCCGCTCTGGAATGCAAAAGGGGCGAGAGAGTGGCAAGCCACTCCTTCGCCCCTGGCGTGAGGCTCAGGCAGGTCACTGAGTCTTGATCTTGATTTTGCGGCTCTCTTTTGCGGCGGCAACCTTGGGCAGAGTGATGGTGAGCACGCCATTCTTGAAAGTCGCGTCTGCCTTTTCGACGTCCACGTCTACCGGCAGCGGGATGGTGCGGCTAAAGGCGCCGTAGCTACGTTCCATGCGATAGACGTTGCCGCTGCGATGTTCCTCTTCAGTCTTCTTCTCGCCGCTGATGGTGAGCGCGTCCTGCGCGAGCGAGACCTGGACGTCTTTCTCGCTCATGCCGGGCAGTTCCGCCTTCACCAGAATCTCTTTTTCCTTCTCAATGACATCTACCTGCGGGGTGAACTCGCCCCAGGTCATCTCGAACGGGCTGAAGGGCGCCAGCCAGAAGTTGTTGAAGAAGTCCTCGAACAGGCGCTCCGGCTCCTCAAGCGGCGAAGCCAGGGCCGTAGATTCTGCCTCTCGCCGCGGGCGGCGTTCCCGCTTCCAGAAATTCCGCTCTAAGAGTGACATATTCTTCACCTCCTTTAACGCTTTGATAGTCCTGAATCAGCGACACTCAACTCGTCAAGAAAGCATCCGGCCGCGTCATCATCAGAGCAGAGGCACGGGCGCCTCTACGAGGCTCATCAGGCGCCCTTGATAGCGATCTTGCGAGTGGTGGGCGTGGCCTTGGGCAGCACCAGCCGCAGGACGCCATCCTTTACCGTCGCCTCGATCCGCTCCTGGTCAATTTCCTCCGAAAGGGTGAAACTGCGCTGATAATCGCCGATGCGATACTCGGCCCACGCCAGGCTGTAGCCCTCTGGGTACTGCGGCGTCACGTAGCCGTTGATGTTCAGCACATTGCTTTCCAGCGTAATGTCCACCGCTTCCGGCGCGACGCCCGGCATGTCCGCCAGCACCACAATCGCGTCGTTCCCTTCGTAAATGTCCACGCGGGGCACGAACACCAGCCGTGAGCGGGTCCGCTCGGCATCGCCTTCCAACAGTTCTTGCTTTTTAGCCTGCTCCATTTGCAGTTCTTTGGTTTCCTCAGCCATGGTGCACCTCCGTTAATCCAGGAATTGTGTGATATGGCGGGCAGCGACCTCAGCTGACCCGCACGGCGATCTTCTTCGGCTTGTCCTCTTCGGCGCGCGGCAGCGTGATCGTCAGAATGCCGTTGTTAAGCGACGCTTCCACCTTTTGAGGATCCACCTTGAAGGGCAGTTGGAAGCTGCGGGTGAAGGTACCGTAAGCGCGTTCGCGCCGATGATAGGTCGCCCCTTCTTCCAGCTCTTCCGGCTTGCGGCTGCCACTGACGGTCAGAGTGTTGTCCGCCACATTGATGTCCAGATTGTCCGACAGGACCCCCGGCAGTTCCGTGGTCACGACCGCGCCGTTCTCGTTCATCCAGACGTTCATGGCAGGATAGCCGCGGAGGGCCGGCGCTTCAAACGGGGCCGCCACCTCGCCCCACAGGCGATCCATCTCCCGTCGCAACTGCTCCAACTCACGCCACATTGGGCTCATTCCCCTGAACTGACGCTGTAACATTTTGTCACCTCCTGATTGTGATGTGATATTTTTCTAAGTATGGACTGACTTTGCAGTCGAGTGATTTACTTTTGCGAGAGTCCGCCTTCGCGGCTCTTCCGCCTTTTTCGCCCTGATTGTATGCAAGAAAGATTAGAATTTCATTATTCCAAGTTTAGAAAATGATAAGAATTTCGCGGCTTCCGGCCCTTGCCGGCCACAAAACAACGGCGGGATCGAAGATTCGACCCCGCCGTTGCCAGTGCGCCCGCTTGATTTACAGCAGCCCTGCCTGGCTGTAATCCCCCAACGTGAGTTTGAGTGCCTTCGGGCGGATGGGCGAGCGCTGCAGGCTGACGTGCCGTCCGATGAGGCTATCCTGGATGCGCGCCGGCAACGATTCGATGACGCTGTGCTCCAGCACAATGGAGCGCTCGATCTCGCTATCTTGAATGCTACACTCGGGGCCGATGGCGGTGAAGGGGCCGATGTAGGAATTGACGATGCGGGTGTTCTCCCCGATGATGGCAGGGCCGCGCACGACGCTGTTGATGATTTCCGCGCCTTTCTCTACCGTCACCCGGTGATCCACCTGGGAGTCGCGGTCCACGTACCCCTCGATGGTGGGCGTGATTTCCTCCAGCACGCGGCTGTTGGCCTCGAGCATCTCGCCCGGCTCGCCCGTATCAATCCACCACCCCCGATGAATGTAGGGGAAGACGCGATAACCCCGCTCGACCAGCCACTGGATGGCGTCGGTGATCTCCAACTCGCCGCGCCAGGACGGTTTGATCGCATTCACGGCCTCGAAGATGTGAGAATCGAACATGTAAATCCCCACGAGCGCCAGATTGGAAGGCGGGACTTTGGGCTTCTCAATGAGGCGGACGATCTGCCCGCTCTCATTGAGCTCGGCGACGCCGTAACGTTCGGGGTGACTCACTTCGGTGAGCACGATCTGGCTGTTCCATTCCGAAGCCGCGAACTGCTGGAGCAGCGGCGAGATGCCTCCCTGAATGACGTTATCCCCCAGGAACATCACGAAGCGGTCATCCCCCAGGAAATCCTGGCTGATTTTGACGGCATGAGCCAGCCCCAAAGGAGCTTCCTGCTGAATGTAGGTGATTTCGACGCCCCATTTGTTGCCCCGCCGGATCGCCTGTTTGATTTCCGCCGCGGTGTCGCCCACCACAATGCCGATTTCGGTCACTCCCGCGTCACGGATGGCTTCGATCACGCGAAAGAGAATGGGCTTGTTGGCCACCGGGATCAATTGTTTGGCGCTGGTGAAGGTGAGCGGGTACAGGCGCGTGCCTTTGCCGCCGCTGAGAATGAGACCTTTCATCAATACCTCCTCGGAAAATAGAGATCAGCGAGTCAGCAGTCAGCGAATCAGTGAAAAAGCGAGAAAGCGAGAAAAATCACTTGCGTGGCAAATGTAACGCAAACTTCAGGCTGCGCTCAGGCCGCCCCGGAATGAATTCCGGGGCTTCTACGTCAAGTTCGCTGAAGCGAGCTTTCCCAACAACGCGCTTCAGCGCGGTTGGCTCGTGTCAGGCTGAGGATTCCATCCCCAGCCGAACCGGCGAGCCGTCGCAGCCTCTGCTCGCGACTCGCATTTTCATTTGCGGTGATATGCCACAGGAACATGTTAACTTCTCAGAAAATCAGCAAATCACTTACGTTCACACGTTGCCACGTTCGCACGTGGGCACCTTCGCACGTTCGCACCTTCGCACTTGCTCACGTTTCAGTAGCCGAGC
>JAGPHL010000053.1 GCA_018055515.1 Anaerolineae bacterium | reverse complement strand
GCACCATCGCCCCATCACCGTCTACGGCGACTACGACGTGGATGGCGTGACCGCTACGGCGATTCTGGTGCAGACGCTGCGCGCTCACGGCGCCGACGTGCGTCCCTACATCCCCGACCGCATCGAAGAGGGCTACGGCCTGAACGCGGAGGCGCTGCGCGCGTTGGCGGCGGCGGGTACTCGTCTGCTCATCACGGTGGATTGCGGCATCCGCGCGTTAGAAGAGGTCGCGCTCGCGCGCCGCCTGGGACTGCAGGTCATTGTCACCGATCACCATCACGTGGGGCCGGCGTTGCCTGCCGCCGATGTGATCCTTAATCCCCGCCGCTCTGAGTGCGCCTATCCTTTCAAAGACCTGTCCGGGGCGGGCGTGGCTTTCAAGCTGGCGCAGGCGTTGTTGCGTGTCAACCGGCAGACGCCGCTCCCTGCGACCCAGGGCGATTTGCGCGAGGAGGAGCTCCTTGACCTGACGGCTCTGGGAACCATCGCGGACATGGTGTCGCTGTTGGGGGAAAATCATGTCATCGCCCGGCAGGGCTTGCGCGAGATCAACGCGGCACGCCGTCCAGGGCTGGCGGCCCTCATGCAGACCGCCGACGTCCAACCGGGCAAGGTCACTGCCGGGACGGTCAGCTTTATCCTCGCGCCGCGCCTCAATGCGGCGGGGCGTATCGGTGAAGCCTCCCTGGCCTTCGACCTCCTCGTGGCGCCGGATCTCTCCTCGGCCCTGCCGCTCGCGCACCAGCTGGAAGCGCTCAACCGCGAGCGCCAGGAATTGACGCAGCAGGTGCAGGAGGCGAGCCGTCGCATGGTCTTGGAATCCGGTGACGATTCGCCGCTGTTTTTTGCCGCTGCGGAGGACTTTCCCGCCGGGATCATTGGCCTGGCGGCAGGCCGCCTGGTGGAGGAATTCTATCGGCCCGTGGTGGTGGTGGAGCGGGGGGAGCCCTTCAGCAAGGGCTCCGCGCGTTCCATCCCCGAATTCCACATCACCGCCGCGCTCGACTCGATGGCGGAGCTGTTGGAGCACTATGGCGGGCACGCGGCAGCGGCGGGTTTCACCATCCGCACGGAGCTGCTGCCGGAGTTGCAGGCGCGGCTGACGGCGCTGGCGCGCGAGCAACTCGCCGGCGTCGCCCTCATGCCGACGCTGCAGGTGGATGCGGAATTGCCGCTTGCGGAGCTCTCTGCAGAATTGCAGCAGGCTCTGGCGATGCTGGCGCCCTTCGGCTATGGTAACCCGGAGCCGCTGTTGGTCAGCCGGGGATTGCGGGTGCTTGAGGCGCGCGCCGTCGGCGCGGAGGGACGCCATCTCAAGCTCACCGTCACCGATGCCCGAGAGCGTGGGCGTCCCTGGAGCGCGATCGCCTTCCGGCAGGGGGATTGGCTCAGCCGGTTGCCTTCGCGGGTGGATCTGGCGTACAACCTGACGCTCAATGAGTGGAATGGCCAAACGACGTTGCAGCTCAAAGTGCAGGACCTCCGTCCGGCGGAATAGCGAGGAGCCTTGAACACGACTACCATCACGATCACCGGGGAACATTTGACTATGGAGGACGTCTACGCCATTGCCCAGGGCGCGTCGGCGGTGCTGGCCGGAGAGGCGCTGGCCGCGATGGCGCGTTCCTGGGAGGGCGTGCAGACGCTGTTGGCGCGGGGCGAGATCGCTTACGGCATCACGACGGGTTTTGGCGCCTTCAAGGGGCGCATCATCCCCTTGCATGAGGTCGAGGCCCTGCAGCGCAACCTCGTGCTCAGCCATGCGGTGGGGGTAGGGCCGCTGCTGGATGCAGCCTCGGTGCGCGCCGCTATCGCCGTGCGGGCGAACACGCTGGCGATGGGCTACTCCGGCATCCGCCCGCAGGTGGTGGAGGCGTTGCTGCGTTTGCTCGACCGCGACGTGATCCCCTGCATCCCCGCCTATGGTTCGCTCGGCGCGAGCGGAGATCTGGCGCCGCTCGCACACATCGCCTGCGTCCTGATCGGTGAGGGCGAGGCTTTCTGTGAAGGAGAACGGCTGCCGGGCGGCGAGGCGTTGCGTCGCGCCGGATTGGCGCCGGTGACACTCGGCGCGAAGGAGGGCCTGGCCCTCATCAACGGCACGGCGGTCACGACGGCGTTGGGGACCCTGGCGACGCTGCGCGCGGAGAATCTGATGGACGCTGCCGACATCACGGCGGCGCTCACCGTCGAAGCGTTGCGGGGGACGGCGGCCGCTTTCGACGCGCGCATTCATCAGGTGCGGCCGCATCCCCGGCAGGTGGACACGGCGGCGACGCTGCGGCGCTTGCTCGCGGGCAGCACCTTCCTGCGTCCGCATGATCCCCGCGACATTCAGGACGCCTACAGCCTGCGCTGCATCCCGCAGGTGCACGGCGCCGTGCGCGACACGATCGCGTATGCGCGGTGGGCGCTGGAAATCGAGCTCAACGCGGTCACCGATAATCCCCTCATCTTTTTCGACGCCGAGGGCAATCCTGAGGTGCTCTCCGGCGGCAATTTCCACGCGGAGCCGGTGGGGCTGGCGATGGATTATCTCAAGCTGGGCCTGACCGATTTGGGCAACATCAGTGAGCGGCGTACGGCGCGCTTGATAGATGAAGCGCTGAACCGTGGGCTGCCGGCCTTCCTCACGCGGCATGGCGGCCTGGAGAGCGGCTTCATGCTGGCGCATTACACAGCGGCGGCGTTGGCCTCGCAGAACAAGGTGCTGGCGCATCCTTCGACCGCCGACACGATCCCTACTTCGGCGAACACCGAGGATCATGTGAGCATGGCGACCAACGCGACGCATCACACCCGGCAGGTGCTCGAAAATGTGGAGCGGATTGTCGCCATCGAGTTGCTCGCGGCGGCGCAGGCGGTGGATTTGCGACGTGAGCAGGTGGGATCTGCCGCCCAGCTGGGCAAGGGCACGGCGGCGGCGTATGCCTGCGTGCGTGACCATATCCCCTTCCTGGAGCACGACACCTATCTGGCGCCCTACCTCGAGGCGGCGACGCGCCTGGTTGCCGATGGGACGCTGGTCCGCGCCGTGCAGGGGTAATTTCCCGGGGGACTTTGGGGTCCCGCAGGGCGCGCCTGAGCGCGAAATGGTGCTGTAAAGTTCTGAGGCGACAGGTCTACAAAGATGACACGAGCTTTGGTGACAGGCGCGACCGGTTGTGTGGGCGCCAACATTGTGGAGGCGCTGCTCGCGCGCGGCTATCAGGTGCGGGCGCTGCGGCGTGAGACGTCATCGCTGGCGGCGCTGGCGGGACTCGATCCCGAGCTGGCGACCGGCGACGTGATGGACAAGCCCTCCTTGCTGGCGGCGATGGCCGGCTGCGAGGCGGTCTTCCATGCGGCGGCGATCTCGCAGTACTGGCGCAACGAGCAGGAGACGATCTATCGCATCAACGTTGAGGGGACGCGCAACGTCCTGGAGGCGGCTCAGGCGACGGGCGTGCGCCGGGTCGTCTTCACCAGCTCGGTGGGCGCGTTGGGTGTGCCCGCGCATGACGCCGGGCTGTTGGATGAGACGGCGAGCTTCAATCTACCGCCGGCGCGCTTTCCTTATGGACACAGCAAAGTGCTGGCGGAAGCGGAGGTGCAGCAGGCCGTCGCCGCCGGGCTGGACGCGGTGATCGTCAACCCGGCGACGGTCATTGGGCAGCGGGACGTGGGTTTCGTGGGCGGCGAATTCCTCCGCACGGCGCGACAGGGGAAGGCCGTGGCCGCGCCGCCGGGCGGGGTGGGGGTGATCGCGGCCAGCGACGCCGGGATGGGGCATGTGTTAGCGTTCGAGCGCGGTCGCTGCGGCGAGCGCTACATCCTCAACGGCGAAAACATCCTCTATCGCCATCTCATGCGCCTTGTTGCCGAAGTCGTGGGCGTGCGTCCGCCGCTCTTCGTCATCCCGGCTCCCGCGTTGCAGCTCGCCGCCGGTGGGGTGGATCTCCTCCGGCGGATGCGGCGCCGTCCCTTGTTGGTGGATGGGAATCAGATGCGGTTGAGCGTGCGGCGGCTCTATTTTGACGGTTCCAGGGCGGAACGGGAGCTGGGCCTGACACCGATTTCGGTGCGTCAGGCGGTGGAAGAGGCCTGGACCTGGTATCGGGCGCAGGGGTTGCTGTGAGGTCCCCCATCCAGGAGGGCGGCGGCCAGGGATCTGCGGCCTCGCGTTTGGAGAGGCGGGCTTGTTTGTGTCATCGGTTTGACGGATTTGAGCGGCCATGATTATCCGTGAAAGTCGTTATCCCTATCGCCGTCCGCGACGACGGCGGAATCGCACGGCGCGCCTCTTGTTGCTGCTGCTGGTAGACGCGCTGGGAATTTACATTCTCTACCACCTGCTGTATAACCCGCAGACGGCGATGGTGCTGAGCACGCCGACGCCGGCGCCGACCCCTACGCGGTCGGCGGCCTCTTATGTGGCTGAGGCGACGGACGCCTATTTCGGCGGGGTGATGCCCACCGCGCTCGCCGCGTATCAGCAGGCGTTGGAGCTCGACCCGGCCCAGCCGGAGCTCTACGTGGCCATGGGGCAGATTCTGGTCTACCGGGGCGCCCCGGAGCGCGCTTTGCAGCTGGCGCGCGACGCGCTGCTCTACGATCCAGAGTATCCCCCCGCCTGGGCGTTGCTGTGCGTCTCGTATGACTGGCTCGGCCTGCCGCAGGACGCGATCGCGTTTTGTGAGCACGCGATTACCCTCGACCCCACTTATGCCGAGGCGTATGCGTATCTCGCCGAGGCGCAGATAGACGCCGGCAACTGGTTCGCCGCGAATGACACCATCGCCACGGCGCTGCAGCTCGACAAGGACAACGTCGAGGTGTTGCGCAATTACGGCTATGTCTACGAGGTGCAGGGAAATTACTCCGCGGCCATTGAGGCGTACCGTCAGGCGTTGCAGCGGCAGCCCAATCTCGCGCATCTTTACATTGCCATCGGACGCAATCAGCACGTCTTGGGCAACTTTACGCAGGCGCAGGAAAGCTACACGGCGGCGACGGAAGTGGATCCCACCAATCTCATGGCCCTGGAGCGCGCGGGGCTGCTGCATCTGCTGCAGGGCGATTACGGGCCGGCACAGGTGTTCTTCCAAAAGGCCCTGGAGGTGGATCCCACTTACAGCCGCGCGTTGGGACGCCTGGGCACGTTGTATTTTCAGCGTCGCAATTACGAGGACGCCATTCCCGCGTTGGAAAGCGCGATCCGGTATGGCGAGATGGAATCCCGACGCCGCGTCGTGTTCTTTGTGATCACCGAGGAGCCGCAGGGTGCGGCGTTGACTGCGCCGACGGGCCGGACGGTGGCGCGCGGCGAGTTCGTCTTCCCGGAGGACGCTCGTTCGCCGCTGCGCGCGATGCTCCAGGGGACGACGGGACAGGAAAACGTCAAGGGCTACCTGCGCCTCGACCCGCTGGATGGGCGGTACACGCTGTCCCTGCAGGGGGCGTCGCCTGCGGCGGCCGGGCAGACCTACATTGGGTGGTTCCAGCCGCTTTTAGCGCCGGGAGGGGACGTCATTCACACCGCACCCTTGCGCGTGGAGGCCGATGGCTCGGTCACGGCGAGCGGGACCACCGGCGTCGTCAAGGGCGCGCCGATCGAGACGTATTACACGCTGAGCCTGTGCTACTACTACCTGAATCGTTGTGAGGACGCCCGTCCCTACATTGCGGTGGCGCTGCGGCTGGATCCGCAGGACGCCAACGCCTTGCAGACCCAGCGGCTGTGTGGTGGACAATGAACGGTTGCCCCTGGAGGCCGCGCCTGGGGGAGGGGCCATGAAGTCCGCGCCGCGCTTCGTGCGGCAGCTGGCGCGGGAAGGGGCAGCGCTGTTGCCGGTGCTCTTGGCGCTGGCATGGCTGTTCCGCCGGCTGCTTGCCGGGCGGGTGCTGGCGGGCGGCGACCTGCAGCTGTATTTCTTTCCCTATTGGGCCGCTGCGGCGCGCGCTTTGCAGGCCGGGCGGCTGCCCCTGTGGAATCCCGACCTCTTTGCCGGGGCGCCGTTGCTGGCCAATTCCCAGGCCGGCGTCTTCTATCCCCTCAACTGGCCTCTGTGGCTGCTCGCCGGGCCGACGTTGCCGGGCGTGACGCAGGCGCTCCATGCGAGCGTGGTGCTGCATGTGTTGCTGGCGGCGGTCGCCGCCTATGCGCTGGCGCGACGTCTGGGCCTCTCGCGGTCGGGCGCTGCGGCTGCGGCGTTGCTCTACGGCGGCGGCGGCTTCGTGGGCGTTCACGTCGAGCATCTCAATCAGCTGCAGGGGCTGGCGTGGCTGCCGCTGGCGCTCTTGCCGGATAGGCAATCCGCCGCAGGGCGGGCTTTTCCCTGGCCCTCGCGGCTGAATGTGACGGCGTATGCACTGATATTGCTGGCCGGGCACACGCAAACCGCCTTCATCGCCGCCGTGGGAATCGTCGTGTTTCGCGTCGTGCTCTGGTTTTGGCCGAAGTCGGCCCCTCATGACCGGCAGCCGTCCGTGGACCCTGGGCCGCGGGCCGTCCATTCCCCCACGCGGGGAGTCGGGAGCTTCCTGCTGTCGCTGACGCCGTTCGCGCTGGCGGGCCTGCTCGCGGCGGTGCAACTCGCGCCGACGTTGGAGCTCTCGCGGTTCTCGCCCCGCGCGGGCGGGTTGCCCTGGCGTGAGGCGGTCTCCTTCTCCTTTGTCCCCTGGGAAGCGCCTCACGTGTTGTTGCCCGCCTATCTCTTTGCGCCGGCGCTGCCGGAGGGAGTGGCCTATGTGGGGGTGCTGGGGCTGCTGCTGGCGGGAGGAGGCGCTGTGCAGGCGGTGCGCTCGCGGCAGCGGCACACGGCTGCGGCGGGGATCCTGGCGGGCGTCGGCCTGTTGCTGGCGTTGGGGGCGTACAATCCGCTGTATCTGCTCGCCGCGCGGTTGGGACTGCCGGGCGTGGCCCAGTTCCGCGCGCCGGCCCGTTTCCTGGCGCTCTACGCGCTGGGCGCGGCGCTGCTCGCGGGCTTTGGCGTCGAAGCGTTGCCATGGCCATGGAAGCGGGGCGCCGTGCTGCACGGCGTGCGCTGGCTGCTTTTGGGGGCGCTGGCGGTGGAGTTGGCGCTCTCTGCGGAATACCTGCCGCACGCGCACGCGACCTCGGCGCGGGCCTACAGCGACCTCCGCCCGGCGACGGCGCATCTTGTGGCGGCCGCTCGTGAGGCGGAGGCGCAGCAGCAACCGCCGGGACGTTTCCTCAGCATCTCCAGGATGCTCTTCGAGCCGGGCGACAAAGGGGAGATCGAAAGCCTCTACGGTTCGACGCTTGACGCCGACGCGCTGTGGGCCTACCTGGTGGCGGCGAAGGCGCGGGAGGTGCTCGCGCCGAACCTGCCGCTGGCGTTTGCCGTTCCCGCCGCCGATGGCTACGACGGGGGAGTGCTGCCGCTGCGCCATTACGCCGACTTCACGACGCTGCTGTTGCCGGAGGGCACGCTCGATGGGCGGTTGCGCGAAAACCTCGAGGCCATTCCCGATGCGCGCTGGCTGGAGCTGCTCGACGTGCGGTTCCTCATCACGGACAAGGTGGGCGATCTGTGGGCCGGGGGCGTGTTCTACGACCGGCAGTTTCAGCCGGAGCTGGCGCCCGGCGCGACGTTGACCCTCGCCTGGCTGCCGGAAAACTTTGCGGCGGATGGGGTAGGGCTGTTGTTCAGCGGCGCGGGGACGCTGGAAGTGGCTTTAGCGGACGGGCGCACGCTGGCGTTGCCGCTTGCCAGCAGCGATGGCGAGACGCCGCAGCAGGTGCGCTGGCCCGACGCCGCCGCGCTGCAGCGCCTCACCGTGCGGGCAGGGGAGGGCGGGCTGCGGCTCACCGGCGCGACGCTCGTCGAGACCGCCGCGGACGCCTTCTATCCGCTCACCCTCTCCGAGCGTTTCCGGCTGGCGCATTCCGGCGACGTGAAAATCTACGAGGCGGTGACGCCCTCCGCGCGGGCCGTTCTGGTGCACGAGGTCACTTGCGTGGCGGACACGGCGGCGGCGTTGGAAGCCCTGCGCGCGCCCGATTTCGACCCGGCGACGCGGGGCGTGCTTGTCGGCTGTCCCGCCGAGGCGTGGCCCGGCGCCGCGTCACCCGCCTCCCCGGCGGAATCGGTGCAGGTGCTCGCGTATGCCGCAGAGCGGGTCGAGCTCGCGGTGCGTGCGGAAGCCCCAGGCGTGCTGGTCCTGAAAGACGCCTGGTATCCCGGCTGGCAGGTGACGGTCGCGCCGCTGCGTCCCGTGGAGGCGGCTCCCGTATTCGAGGGGGAACCGCTGCGCGCGCAGGTCTTGTTCCGCGCGGCGCCTGTCCCGGCGGGGGAATGGCGCGTGACCTTCGTGTATCGCCCCCGCAGCCTGTGGATCGGCGCGGCGCTGAGCGTCCTGGGCATTTTGGCGATGGGCGGCTATGCGTTCTGGCGGCGGTTAAAATTTGAGCATTTTGTGAGTTCTGGATAGTCTTAAATGTGAGCTGTGAGCAGTGAGTTATGAGTCGTGATCGGAGGCTGCGACAGCTCTCGACTCACGGCTCACTAATCTCTATTCGCTGAGGAGGCGCTGGATCTGAGCAGCTGAATCGGGCCTGTCTTCCTCATGGGGAAAAGGCAAGCGGCTATTTGCATCCCTTGAGGGCTCACGGGAATACTTTACCCTGAGATGCGCTTGCTGAACCTGCGAGCGAGGGGGATCCGCTTCATGCGGCAGCGGGCATTGCCCGGAAAATAATCAAATCATGCAAAGGAGAATGTGATGGCAAAAGTTGCCCTGGTGTACAATCTTATCCATTTCGAGGGGCTGAGGGGGCGCCCGTTGGATATGCTTGCGGAGTATGATAGCGAGGAGACGATAGCGGCGCTGCGCACGGCATTGGAGGTGGGCGGGCACGAGGTGTTGCCCCTCGAAGCCGATGAAACGATCATGGAGCAGTTGTGCGAGACGCAGCCGGACATCGTTTTCAACATCGCGGAGGGCCTGCGCGGTGAGAGCCGCGAGGCGCATGTCCCTGCCATTTGCGAGATGCTGGGATTGCACTATACGGGCTCTGGCCCGCTGGCATTGGCGACGTGCCTCAATAAGGCGCGTACCAAAGAGGTGCTACTCCATCATGGGATTCCAACTCCCCGTTTCCAGGTGCTGGCTTCGCCGGATGCCCCTCTTTCGGACGCCCTGCGTTATCCTCTCATCGTCAAATTGCTGCACGAAGGTTCGAGCATGGGACTTTCCGACGCCTCGGTGGTGGATGACGAAGTTGCTTTGCGCGCCCAGGTAACGTATCTCATCGAGACTTACCGGGAGCCGGCGTTGATCGAGGAGTTCATCGAGGGGCGCGAGTTCACGGTGGGACTGTTGGGCAATGATCCCCCGCAGGTTTTGCCGATCATCGAAGTGATCTTTGATTCACCGCGGGGGATTGTGCTCTTCGAGGTGGACCCTGAAGTCGCGGTGAAGATGGACTCTGCGAACATTGACTACTCGCATCTGCCGTATATCCCTCACCGTTCTGTCTGCCCGGCGCCGGTGGATGCCGGGTTGCAGGCGCGGATCGAGGAGCGGGCCGTGCGCGCTTTCACGGTGCTGGGTTGCCGCGACTGGGGGCGGATGGAGATGCGCCTGGGGCCTGACGGCGAACTGTACATCCTGGAGGTGAATCCTATCGCGGGGATTGATCCCAGCTACTGGCTGCCGTGGGCGGCGGAAGTGGGAGGGTACAGCTACGCCGCCTTTGTGAACGCGATTCTGGATCATGCGCTGCGGCGGAACGGCCATACGCTGGCTTGATTCCTGGCCGGGGTCAGCGGTATGAGGCCCTCTCTATGGCGACGCCGAGTTCTCCTTGTTACACCTTGTTGACGGCTGAAGCGCTTGCCGCGCGTGTCGCGGCGGCGGAGGCGGCGTTGCGCGAGTGTCGTCTCTGCGGCAACGCCTGCGGCATTGATCGCACCCGCCATGTGGGTCCCTGCCGCATTGGGGACACGATCTATGTGGCAAGCTACGGGCCGCATCACGGTGAGGAAGACGTGCTCCGGGGACGTTACGGCTCCGGAGCCATCTTCCTTTCCGGCTGCAATTTGCACTGCAGCTACTGCCAGAACTACGACATCAGCCAGCAGGTGGTGGGTGAACCGGTAACCCCCGGCGAACTGGCGCGGATGATGCTGGATCTGCAGGCGTTGGGCTGCCACAACCTCAACCTGGTCTCACCGACGCACGTTGCCGCGCACCTGATCCCGGCCATCGTGCTTGCCTCCAAAGCGGGATTGCGGTTGCCCATCGTCTACAACAGCGGCGGCTACGATGCTCCTCAGGCTCTGGCGTTGATGGACGGCCTGATTGACATCTACATGCCCGACATGAAATACGCCGACGCCGCCATAGCCGAGCGGCTCTCCGGCGTGCGGAATTACCCTGCCGTGAATCAGGCCGCGGTGCGCGAGATGCACCGGCAGGTCGGCGATCTGACGGTGGATGCGCGAGGGCTGGCAGTACGGGGGGTGTTGATCCGCCATCTGGTGCTGCCGGAGGGCCTGGCAGGCACGGCGGAGATCGCGCGTTTTCTGGCGGAAGAGATCTCGCCTGCCACGTACTTCAATCTGATGCCGCAATACCATCCGGCGTATCTTGCTGCGCGCGAACCGGCGCTGCGGCGACGGATCACGGCGGCGGAATATGCTGAGGCGGAACGGCAGGCGCGTGCGGCGGGACTGTGGCGCTTCGAACCACGCACACCTCGCTGGGATTGAAGCACCTCAATCCTTGCTGCAGATGGGGGATACGGTCGCCTTTCCTCATGGAGGGACTCTGGGCGGGGGCGGCGACTTGTCAACCTCAGGAAATGTGGTATAAAGAGCACACGATGCTTTCGCTGGCCCGCTAGCTCAACTGGCAGAGCAGTTGACTCTTAATCAATTGGTTACAGGTTCGAGTCCTGTGCGGGTCACAGAATCACCCCGATCTTGGATCGGGGTGATTTTTGTTTCGTCCGGTGATTCTTCCCCCGCGGCCGCCGATTTTTTGACAGTTTCCCCAATCTCACTATACTGAGAGCCGGACGCCCGTGATCTTTCTCAGCGATAGGAGATGAAGATGTCCTCCCTTATGCTGCACCTTGACTTGCATGAAGATGCGCAACAGTCCGCCGAAGCGCTGAGCTGCGACTTGCGCGCGGCGTTGTTGGAACGTCCCGAGATCCAGATGGTCGAGACGCGGGAGCTGCCGCCCGAAATGGCCCTCAAGGGCGCTGCCATTGACTGGAACACGATGCTGGTCGCCCTCGCCTCCGGCGGCGCCTTGAGCGCGCTGATCGCGGCGCTCCAGGCCTGGGTGCAGACCCGCCGGCACGTGAGCGTGACCGTCGAACTCGGCGGGGATACGCTCACGATTGATGGCCGCGGCCCGTACTCCGAGGAGCAGCGGATGGCCATTGAGCAGTTTCTCGCCCGGCACAAGGGCTTTGTGCTGCCCCATGAGTGAGACCTCGCAGAAGCGCTACGCGCTCCTCATCGCCGCCGACGCCTACACGGACCCGGCGCTCGGCGCTCTCTGCGCGCCCCAACAGGACGTGACCGACCTGGCCCGCGTTCTCGAAGCGCCGGAGATAGGCGGCTTCACGGACGTCGTCCCGCTGGTCAACCTCAACGTGCAGGCGGTGCGCAAAGGCATCAGCGATTTCCTCCGTGACAAGCGCCGCGACGACCTGCTGCTGCTCTACTTCTCCGGCCACGGCGTGATAGATAGAGCCGATGGCCATTTCTACCTGGCCTTCGGCGAGACGGAACAGGAAGATCCCAGCGTGGCCGGCCTCCCTGCTGACTGGATCACCCGACAACTGGACCGGCGCACGTTGCAGCGGGTCGTCGTCATCCTCGATTGCTGCTACAGCGGGCGCTTCGAGGGGATGAAGGGCGCGGACGATCTCGACCTGGACGCGATCTTCAACACCGGTTATGGCCGGGTGGTGCTCACCGCGTCCCGCGCCTCGGAACGCTCCTGGGACGGTAATGTCCTGTCCACCCCTGAGGGCGCGCCCATCCCGCACTCGCTCTTCACCCACTACCTCGTCGAGGGCCTGGAGACGGGATTAGGCGGCGCGTCCGCGGAGCCCTTTATCACGGTGGACGCACTCTACGAGTACGCTTACCGCCGGGTGATGGAGACGGCCAAGTCCAGGCCCCAGACGCCCACTAAATTCGCCCGACAGGAAGGCCTGTCCCTCGTCCTGGCCCGCAATCCCCGACCGGCCCTCGCGCCGGCGCCTCTCCCCGGCACGCTGGGGCGCATTTTCATCAGCTACAGCCCCACCGATGGCGTCGCGCGGGCCGAGGCCCTCTACGACGCGCTTGCCCGTGAGGGCGTGCCGGTGTGGCTGGACCGCCGCGACGTGCGGCCCGGCCTGGCGCCTGAGAGACAGGTCGAGGCCGCGTTGCAGGAGTGCCGCGCGGTGTTGCTGCTGCTGACGCCGGACGCCGCCGCCCCCGGCTGCGATTGTGAGCGCGAATGGCGGCAGGCCCTGCGCTACAAGAAGCCCATCGTCCCGCTGCTGGCCGGCGGCGAGCCGCCCTTCTACTTGCAGAACCGGCGCGCGTTCTCGCCGGAGGGCGCGGACTGGCCTGCCGCGCTCCGGCAGTACCTGGACTGGCTCAGCGGCCCGGAAGGCCAGCTCCAGACCCTGCGCGACCGCCGCAGCGACGCCGAACGCGACCTGCGCACCGCCGACCCTCCAGAGGCGGCCCGCATCCGCAGCGAGATGGAGCTGCTGGACCGCCAGATCCGCGACCTGACGGCGCGCCTGGCGCATCCCGAGCAGGCCGCGCGGGCGACCGACCTGCGCATCCGCAGCGGCCTGGAGCGCGAGCGACAGCCCCTCGCCCCCGTTGGCGGGAAGGTCGCGCGCATCATCAACGCGCCGCCCTACGCCCCGCCGGCCCATTTCCAGGACCGTGACACGGAGCTGCGCCTGCTGGCGCGCTACCTGCGCGATCCCGCCTGCCGCCTGGTGACGGTGGTGGGCCGCGCCGGGGTGGGCAAGACCGCGATGGTATTGAAGCTGCTCAAAGCGGCGGAAAATGGCCGTCTGCCCGTCCTGCAAGAAGGAGAGGATGAGCGCTTCCCCGTGGAGGGCATCCTCTACCTGAGCCAGGTGATCGGACGCCCCATCTCCTGGCCCAACCTGCACGCCGACCTGTGCCGTCTGCTGCCCGGCGTCGAGGCTGAGGCCGCGACCGCCGTCTACCGCGACCCGCAGGCCCCGCTGACGGCGAAGGTCCAGGCGCTGTTGGCGCCCTTCGCCGAACGGCGGGTGCTGGTGCTGCTCGACAATCTCGAGGATTTGGTGGATCCGGCGACGCGAGAGCTCACCGACGCGGAGCTGGCGGAGGCGTTGACGGCGTTCCTGCGCGCCCCTCAGCACGGCGTGACGCTGCTGGCGACGACGCGGGTGGCTCCTCGCGCGCTGACCCTGGTGGAGCCGGGCCGTCAGCATACGCTGGAGCTCGATACCGGCCTGGCTTCGCCCCACGCGGAGGCCGTGCTGCGTGCGCTGGACGCCGACGGCAGCGTGGGCCTGCGCGACGCCCCCGACGCGCTGCTCGGACAGGCCCGCGAGGCCACGCGGGGCTATCCCCGCGCCCTGGAGGCGCTCTACGCCATCCTTTCCGCCGACCGCTACACGACGCTGGCAGAGGTGCTGTCGCGCGCGGAGGAGGCCCTGCCGGAAAACGTGGTGGCCGCGCTGGTGGGAGACGCCTACAGCCGCCTCGACCCCGCCGCCCAACAGGTCTTGCAGGCGCTCGCGGTCTACAATCGCCCGGCGACCCCCGCCGCGGTGGATTATCTCCTGCGGCCCTACCTGCCCGGCGTGGACAGCGCGCCCATCCTGCAGCGGCTCACCGTGATGCACTTTGCCCGCCGCGAGGGCGAGCGCTACAGCCTGCACCCCGTTGACCGCGC